>CALVPP010000005.1 GCA_944351395.1 uncultured Bacilli bacterium | reverse complement strand
ATAGTGGCATATTTAAGTTGAAAAGGCAAAAGCAACAAAGAGAAATGATTTGTTGCATTTTGTTTTTCAATTAACCAAAAAGTTTATGTTGCATTTTTTCTTTTAATTTTATAGTATAAATAACGCCGACTGCCGACTTAGCTCAACCTGGCAGAGCAACTGAATCGTAATCAGTAGGTTGTAGGTTCAACTCCTATAGTCGGCACCATATCGATAACTCATGCTGGATGTTTAGCTCAGCTGGGAGAGCATCTGTTTGACGTACAGAAGGTCGGGAGTTCGATCCTCTCAGCATCCACCAGTCAGAATGAGACGAGAGTCTAAGTTACTAGGCTCTCTTTTTTATTTAAAAATTAAAAAAATTAAACAAAAAAAGTTGTTCTAAGAACAACTTAATTTACAGAACCTGACTTATTGCTTATTCATCATTTTCTTTTGCTTTTTGACAGTTATGATACTTATGATGATAGCGATTACTGCGGTGGCAACGATGACAGAAATGATAAGAATATAAGTGTTGAGATTAGGATCAGTAGGCATCTCACCATCGAGGAAGTCACTATATTCATAACGTTCGATAATTTGATTGTATCTTTTTATCATCGAATCATAAAACTTCGATTCAGGAAGATAATCCTTACCTTTTTCACTAAGTGAAACATATTCTCGGCTTAAATCATACCAAATGTTTTCATCTACACCATTTAGCGTATAGGTGACGAGGTGATCACAAAAAGCATCTGCATCAGCGTATTCTGGTAAATAATTCATGAGATTGTTTAAATTTAATCTACCATAACCAAAATAAGTATCATATCCATCAAGACCAATATCAGTAGTACTACCGAGAAGGGCATATTTTGCTGTTTCATTTGATATACCTTGATATTTGCTCATATACAGAGCAGCGCTGCTAGCGACTAAAGGGCTAGCGAAAGAAGTGCCGCTCACGAGAGCGTAAGTATTGATAGAGGTATCAAAATTACTTGGCCTATAAGGACTATTATATTGGACATGTGGTACATACACGGTGCCAGGGGCGACTAAGTCTAAGTGCCCATAGGTGCTATAATATGCAAGTTCATCAAATGATTGATATTTTAAAGCGCCGACGCTTAAAACATAATCATTACAAGCTGGGAAATAATCATTCGTCGTCGCATCATTTCCTGCAGCTGCGACGATCAAAGTACCTTGGTCGTGCAGTGCTTTTAATATTGGATTTAAGGCTGCGTTTATCATCTCCGTCTCGCTAGTTGGATAACCGACAAAGCCAAAAGACATATTCAATACATCAACTGTATTCAATGACAAAATATATTCTAATGCATACGCCATTTCCGCAAGATATAAGTTCGATAATTTGACGTGGATGAATGTGACGTTGCTAGCGAGTCCAAAACCATTTTTGACATCGTCGATGTCAAATATCGTTCCGGCGACTGAAGTACCATGAATTAATGTAGGATTGTTATCTTCGTCTCTTACAGTCGCATCTTCTTGTAGAATACTATAATCCCCATTATTATCTCTTACTGATTTGACAGTTGTTATTTCAGTGGTGGGGTTACTCGTCACGCATGCACTAAGGTCACTTAAGCGACTTTTGCCATTATAATTGAACGCATCTGCGTCATATCTTAAGCCGGTATCGATAATGGCTACAGTGACCCCTTCGCCACGATATTGATTCATGACACTACCAGGGTTAAGATAAGCGTATTGACTACTTTGCTGTACCGTATGATATGGTTCATTCTGCACTAAATATTGATAATTAGTTGGTTCTTTTATCTCATATAGAGGAGTGGCTTTTAAAGTTGATAAAGATAGATGTTCTGCACTTATTTCATTATTAGGCAAAATGGTAGTTGGAATTGCTATAGAAGATAAAAGTAGAACTAATGAAAGTGATTTAATCGTCGTTTTGTTTTTCATCTTAAAACACCTCATCAATCATTTTTTCTTTTGAATAATGAATCTTTTATTCCTACCCAAAGTATGAGACAAACTTGTGCTGGGATGCCTAATATGAATAACGGCCAAGGGTTAAAAGATAGGAAAGATAAATAACAAGAAGTGATGAGCGACCAAATGAATATAGTCGAGATGTAGAAAATGTAAATTCTTTTACCCCAAATATGGTTTATGGCGAATAATACTACGCATGATACTGGGGCAGCCCAAACGAACGTTTGCCAGTAATTAAGATTATTAAATAATAGGAGCCAAACATAGATGATAGTCGCTAGCATCCAGACGAGACTTACGAGAAGACAGGTGATAGATATTTTATTAGGAGTGCGTAGACGATATTTATCTTTTTCGTATGATTTACTATCTTTTGTAAGATAATCAATTGTCACACCATAAAAAGTCGCGAGTTTATATAATGTTTCTAAATCAGGCAAAGTATCGCCATTTTCCCATTTAGAAACTGCTTTATCGCTATAATTGAACAATTCTGCTATCTCTAATTGAGTCATTTTTTTCTCCTTACGGAGGAGAGTTAAATTTTTGCCGACAATTTTCTTAAGTTCTTCCATGCTAGAGATTATAGCGAAGTAAACTTTTTTAATAAAGTTTTTTTGTTCAATTCTCTAAATAAGAGAGTTAGATTTCCCTCTTCTCTAATTCGTAGACATAACTCTCTTTTAAAGATTTAAAGGAAGAGGGGGACAAATTATTGATTTTTTACTTTAATTTAACCGCTATGAAGAAAGAACTTAGCAAAAGAAAAATCATCACCATCACTTCACTAAGTGTCGTAGCCATAAGCATCGGTACGGGGCTAGGCATATTTTTTGGTCAAGAATTTTTAGGTCCAAGAACGGATTATGATGCATATGATTTAAATTATTATGAAGACGATATTGGCGACTTATATAACCGCTATCAAAGCTCTTCAAATCCTCTCGTTGATTTTAAACCTTACGAATTAGTGAATATTGCATATCACGAATTTGAAAAGTTAACGTCTAATTATGTAGTGACTGATGGAGATATTAATGCTTCTATCATCAATCAAACTCTTTGTAGCGTTTCCATTAAAAATGATGGTATGTACTTCAATGAATCTATATCGTCTTCGAGTATGGTACAAGTCGCTAAAAGATTTTACCAAGAAGATGGTTTAGTGACTACATACGATGGTCATAACATCATCGAAGGCAAAATGGCTACTTGGACAGAAGAAAATAAAACTATCGAAAACCTTAATGATTATGAAGAACTTTGGGGTAAAACTTTATCGCGTTCATCTATTTACATTGTTTCTAGCAAAACAGTTTTAAATAGCACTATTGAAGAAACTGATAACGGTTACCTAGTTTCGATTGATCTAGATCCTATTACTAGTGTTTTGCGATACGTCAAGCAAATGGCTAAGATGTCTAACCTTTCTCGTAAACCACAATTTGATAAAGTACATATGGAAGTTAAGTTAGATAACAATATGCGACTCATCGAAAGAGTAGTTGAAGAATCTTATACCGTCTACATGATGGGTGCACATCAATCAAATGCGACCATACTTGATAAATATTATCAAAATCAAATAGATATTCCCACTTTAGATGACAATTTTGAATATGGAGGTATTTAGTTATGAATTTAAAAGGCATATTTAAAGGGACGACGTTATTTTTATCGCTTTTAACTGCCAGTGGATTTGGTAGTTATTACATCTGCATGGGCATTGGTGGTTTATCAGTTCAACCAGGTCCAGGACCTATTGAACCAGATCCAGATGTGCCTTTAAAACCAAGTGAAATACTCATGTCCTCGCTTACGTCATTAAAGACATTTGATATTGATGCTGAGCTTTCATTTACTTACGAACCATCGTTAAGTCAAGGTTTTATCGATATTAGTGGTCGTGCTGACGCTAGCGATTTAAATAATTTAAAAGTAGAAGGTGATTTGTCTTTGCGTTTTGGTGCATCAAACGTTAGTGCCAAAGTTCACTATATCAGCGAAACATTATTCCTAGATTATAATGATGCTCATCTCAAGATGACGAATGCTAATGTCTTAGACTTTGTAAGTATGCTATCTTCTTTAAATATTGAAGTAGGCTTACCAAATGTTCTCGTCGATTTAGATTTAGCTGGATTAGTTAGCAAAATTGAAGAAATGGAACCAATGACTGATCCAGATGGATATGTTTTTGAGCTAGCAATTACAGATGACATAAGCTTATTTTTTAAATCGGATTTCGAATATAACTTTACTGGTATGCGCACTAATAAATTCTTCTACGAAGATTTGTTCTGTTTTTTAGATTGTGATATTGTAAGGACGAATGACAATTCACAAATTATAAATCCAGAGACTAGTGGTGTCATTTATCAATCGATGTCACCGCTTACGAACTTGTTCGAAAATCTTTATCATACTTTTAATTCTAAGACTAATACTTTCAACATCAGTATTGATTTAAAAGGCGAAGATAAGGTTTCTTCAATGAGCATTAACGGCGACATCTCATATGATTTAAATGCGAACAAGTATAATTTTGATTTAACTGTTTTAGAAAATGATAGAAACCATGAATTTTCTTTATCATATGAAGATAATGCCGTATTTTTAAATCAAAATGATATCAATTTTATCCGCGTTGAGAGCGAAAGCATCGCCTCATTAATTTCTTATCTACTCAATCAAATCAACGATCAGACTATCAATGATTTATTAACTAGTGTGAGCGATGGTTTAGCGTTAGATGAAGTGATGAATATTTTAGATAATTTAGAGAATTTGAATAGTTGGATTGAACATATCGAAGTGAATGAACGCGGTATGACCATCACGCTTAATTTATCAGTGTTCGGTCTTGACATGGAATCTTTTAAAATCTCTGTTACGAACGATAATGAATTGATTGGCTTTTCTTTGGTAGATGTGAAAATTGGACAATACATTATCGACCTAAATTTATTAGAAACGACATTTGATATGCCAATTATCGAAAAAGAACGATATGTATCTATCGATCCGATGTTTAATCTCATTCCTACGATTATGAATCTTACTAAGCAAGAGAGGTTTAGAATTGAACTCGGTGGTAGCGTGGTATCTAATGACGTTAATGTAGCACCTGTAACTATAAACGGTGGTTTCCAATTTGATGTCGCCGAAAAATTTGGTTTCGGCGAAGTAAGCATCGTCGATAGAACGAATTATACGCATCGCATCCAAGCCGATTACCGCAGCGATAATAATTTACTCATGGCATACAACACTTCCTTAAGAGCGAAGATGGATGGTAATTCTATAGAAGATGTCATGAATATGATAGAAGAAGTCATCGCGAATAAGGATGAACACTTCATGGAATTATTTGGCGATATTATAACTATGATTGAATCAACTCCTTTGTTCAAAGCCCTAAATGGTGATATTGGATTATTATTTGCTACGCCAAGCTTTTCTAACATTAGTGTGTCTGATACTCTTATCGGTTTTGACTTTAGTGGTGCATTACTTGGGTTTGATGACTTACTCATGCGCATTGAAATTAGATATGATGAAACTCATCTTTATGGAATTGACATCAAAAATATTACTTTTGGAGAAGAGACGGTGAATGTTTCTTTAAATCTTAAGGAATATGATGCTTCTATAGAAGCAAATAGATTAAAAATATCTGATACTTATTTTGATTTCAATTCCTTAAAATTATTCCTTGAATTAGGTATCAACACAGCAATTTATGATGATTATCATTTCAATGGTGAAGTGAATTTGAATCTCATCGGTATTGATGCGTTTACTTTACCAATAGACGTTCAAATTAAAAACGAAGAAGGAAATGTTTCATTAGCGATTGAACTTGAAAAAGTACCTGTCATCGTCCTTGTGAACGATAATACAGATTATATTCAATCTAGCGTGTTCAACATTGAAAGAAGTGCATCTTTCTACTATAAGGATGGATTAGTTTATGTTTCTAGAACGGATTACGATCAGAAAAAATCTATCTTTGGCACGAAATACGATGTCACTTATTCTGAGGTAGTAGAAATGAATTCTTTCTTTGATAATATTCTCTATTACTTATTAGATTTTACATTAGGTTTGCGTGATACGTATTTAGATATGATTGAATCATCAACTCCCTCGACGGATGATCAAGTAATTCATTATGAAAATCTTATTAATGATTTGGAATATAACGCTAGCGGATCTTATTTCTTCCTAGATTTGAATTTGGAAGAACTTACTAAAAATAAAGATTTGTCAAACTTACTCATCAAAATTTATGCGGATAGTGTGTCTTCGACATTTACTGGACTTGAGTTAAATCTTAATATCGATGTCGGAATTGAGATAAAAGTAAATGCTAAACTTAATTTAATAGATTTAGGCAGCCCAGTGAACTTAGAAAAGATGAATACATATGTTAATGCACATATAAACGATGAATTAGGCAAAACTTACGTTGTAGAAGTTAATTCATAATATTGACAATATTGACCTCCTTTTCGCACGAGCTAGGCATGTAAATGCTTAGCTTTTTTGCTTAAATTTTCTTAGTATAAAGACATGATAAATGTTAATAAAATCGCTTTAGTATACTAAAATTTACCATCATATGCTTAAAAAAAATCGAGGTTAAAATTCGATGAAAAAAAATATTTGCAAACGCTAAAATAAGACTTTAATATGAAATTAAGAGAAGTGCTTAACCGTTTAAGCAAAGGCAAATAAGCACTTTATGGAGGAAAGCTAATGAAAAGAAAGCTATTCACATTTGTGCCTCTTTTATGTGGGGTGGCACTTGCTATTAGTTTAGCGTCATGTGATCCAACGGACACTACACATACCGTCAGTTATCTCGATGGTGAGACTGTCGTCCATACTGAGAAAGTTGAAGATGGAAAAACAGCTCCTAATTGGGATCCATCCGAGACGATTACTGACAAAACATTCCTTGGTTGGTATGGTGAACCAACTTTGACGCACGAGTATGACTTCACATTACCCGTGACTGACGATCTTAGCATTTTTGGATCGTTTATTTCCTATCAAGACGACACCCGCGAGTGGGCCGTTGCTGGTAGTGGAGGTACCGCATTGCTTCGTCAATCTAATTGGGGCAAGGTTTTCACCGAAGACCATTACATGGTGGATGAATCTACTGCATCAGAAAACATCTTTACATTGGAGATGAATCTTTTCGTCGGTGATCAATTCCAATTCACAGTTCCAGTTTACGATGCAGAAACAGAAACTTATAGTTGGGGTCATCAACGTGGTGGTGGTTATCTTGTTGAGCCAACTCGTGATGGTACAGAATATTTCTTAGTTGGTGGTGGCTTAGGTAGTGATAACTATACTTCGAATATTACAGCCCAAGTAGAAGGTAGATACCGTTTCACCTTAACAACTTATCCTGCTGGAGATTTCCAAAAGGATGATATGCCAGAAACTTATAACAACAGAAATTATTACGACACTCTTGAATGGGAACGCGTCGGTGATTCTACTGAAGTTGCAGCTGTGACTACGACCACTTTCTTCATGAAAGGCGCTATGATCACCAGTTGGGCAAATTTATTAAATGATCATACGAAGATGGTTGAAACTGATGGTGTTCATACACTAAACAACGTCTATATCAAGGCTGAAGATGAATTTATGTTCGCTTCCATGGTTACCGAAACCGCTACTGGTGAGACGAGCGAAGGCAATGAATTTATTCGTGGTTCAAATCTAAGCGAAGCTAGCAAAGCGCTCGTTAGTGGAGAAGCTAATATGAAAGTAAATGAAGATGGCTATTATAACTTCGTTTACGATGCTGAAACTAAGGTTTTGGATGTCACTAAAGCTGAAGATTATGTTCCAACGTCTGCAGATTACTACGTCGATGGTAATTTTGGTGGTAGGTCCTGGGGAATTGATGAAAGCTTAAAACTTACTGCAAGTGCAGATGATCCAGAAGTTCTAACTTTAGCTGAACCAATTACTGTAAGTGCTGCTGATGAGCAACTAGGCATTCAATATTACAATGCTTCTCTTGCAAGTCCATACGTCGACTTCTTTGGATCAGCATATGTAGCGGTAGCAGATGAAGCCTATGATTTAAGCGCTACAAATATAATATTTGTGACGCCAGGTCAATATAATATTTCTATCAACACATATTCACACATCATAACGATTACAGCGGTCGCCTAATCGAATACAACATATTTCTACTGCGGGTGCGGATTATCCTTCTTACCGCACCCGTGGTAATCAATCGATGAGATATTGGTGTGCGTCAACTTCTTCGCGGTTAATTGCAAGATCGATAGAATTAATGATGGCTTGAAATTTAGATTCGCTATTCAATGAAATATATTGATGATTGACCCCTAACGCATCTAAATATTGGTGCATCTCTTCGTTGATCGTGATGAGTAATCTATCATTATTATCCTTAATAATTGCATGTAATGATTCAAAATCATTGATGAAACACACATTTCTTCCATCTCGTAATAATTCGTTTGTTCGCTCATCCTTATATGGGAAAGATAGAATTAGCGAATTATCCTTCGGAATATTATTAAAAGAGTTGTTTATTTCAAAAAATAGATCGTCATCGATATGACAGTCAATAGCGATGAGAGGTATAAAATTTAATTCTCCTAGCTTCATGAAAGTATCTTTATCCACTCTAAAGGTAATAATTGCATCTACGTAATTATATTTAGCAATCATGTTATGCGGAGCGATTGTGATATTATATTTATAAGGTCTTAAAAATGAAGATAGCTGATTGATAAAAGTTAATATCTCAGCTTTATAAAGAGAGAAATTTTCTTCGCCATAAAAGAATAATATATTATGAATTTCACCCGTCGCTAGCGAACGAGCGTACGGGTTATAACGATAAGTATATAAGTTCGCAATTTGTAAAATTTTCTGCTTTGTAGGTTCGCTGACACGTGAATTCTCCTTATTGTTTAAAACATAAGAAACGGTCGCGACACTAACTCCACACATCTTCGCTATGTCTTGCATAGTTATCTTCTTCATTAGAAATTATTCTAACTTATAAGATTGAATTTACAAAGGAAACAATTTATGGATGTTGCAGCGTTAAGACATAAAAGTGATTCAATTTATTCCTTTTGTTTGAATGAAAAAGAAGCCGAAATTCGTCTTTTGACGAAGAAAGATGATGATATTTTAAAAGTAGAACTTATCTACAATGATAAATATTCGTTTCACGAATGTGTTAAAAGTTTATTAATGCCTAAAATTTGTTCGGATGATATATACGATTATTACGTATTAAGAATCGAACTTAAAGATAAAAGATTTGCCTACGTATTTAGAATTACTCAACTAGACGGAAAACAATTTTATTTTAGTGAAAGTGGTGTCAATGAATCATATGACATTAAAAAAGGTTATTACGATTTCTTTCAAATATCTTTCGCTAATAAGTCTGACATCATTCCTATCAACGATAGATTAGTGAATCGATGTTTCTATCAAATTTTCGTCGATAGATTTTATAAAGATAATGATAACAATAACCCACGTATCAACATTCGCTGGGGCGATAAAATAGATCGAAATACATTAGCTGGCGGTACTTTAAAAGGTATAGAACAAAAATTAGATTATCTTTGTAGTTTAGGAATCGATGCCATTTATCTAACACCTATATTCAAATCTTATTCGAACCACAAATATGACACAATTGATTATTATACTGTGAGTAGAGATTTTGGAGATGAAACGTCTTTAAAATCATTAATCGAAGAGATGCATAAAAGAGGAATGATCATTTTACTTGATGGAGTTTTTAATCATGTATCAGATGATTTTTTCGCTTTCGATGATGTGAAGAATAACGGGGAAAAATCCATCTATTTTGATTGGTTTTTCATAGAAGGTCATAAAATTGACATGGTGAGGAAGAATTACGAAACGTTCGCTAGTTGCATAAATTTACCGCGTCTAAATTTAAATAATGAGCAGGTTCAAGATTATATAATCGAAGTCGGCTTACATTATGCAAAACTATTTCATATCGATGGTTTTAGATTAGATGTGAGTGATGAAATTCCTCATGCGTTTTGGATAAGATTTAGAAGAGCAATGCAGGCTGTTAATCCACATTTCATTCTTCTAGGTGAAAATTGGCATAATGCTCACGCCTATCTTAATAGCGGACAAGAATTTGATAGCATTATGAATTATGCTTTTACCAAAGAAGTATTAAATTATGTAGCGTATCAAAAATATGATGCTAGAACATTTAAAAATCGTATTATCTCTAATTTGTTTAGGTATAAAACTAACGTCAATTATAATTTGCTAAATCTTCTGTCTAGTCATGATGTTGATAGGTTCTTCAATGAGACCAAACATGATGTTGATTTATATTTAATTGGATACGCTCTTCTTTATATATACATTGGAGTGCCTTGTCTTTATTATGGCGATGAAATAGGACTCGATGGGGGCTATGATCCATATAATCGAGCATGTTTTAATTGGGATGAAAAAACGTGGGATAAAAAAATTAATGAAAATATTATTAAACTTATACATATTCATAATCATGAAATGATTAATTCACTACAATTTAAAATTGATGAACATCATGGGTTACTTCGAATTATTAGAGAAAATGAGAAGAAACGTATAGTGTTATACGTCAATTTATCTAATAGAGTGCATAATATCGCATTAAATGGTGAGATATTAATTGCTAATAATTATCAGTTTCACAAATTATTAAATAAAGGATTCATCATGATGAAGGAGGTAAAAAATCATGAAGAAGATTAAGTTTATTTTTGCATTTTCTTTAGTAAGTTTGCTCGCACTTACGTCTTGTGATCCAGGGGATGATCCAGATGTACCGCCAGATCCAGGTACGATTACAGATCCATCACCAGACGATTCAGTCTTCGATAAGTTTAATGGTGAGTTGGAACGTAATGTTACCATTAAAATAGTAGAGAATGATACAGCAATTAAAATGGGGTATCTAGACGAATTATTGGATGCGTTCAACGAAGAATATGCTGAATATGGCATTACTGCAGTAGACGCAAATCAAGGTGAATTTGCTGATTTACCTAATAGTGGCCCATATGGATATGGTCCAGACGTCATTTATCAAGCAAACGACGTACTCATGGGTTGGGTGCAAGATAAGCACGTCACGCCTTTACCAACACATCTAATTGAAGCTTATGAAAGTGACGTCATTCCTACTGCTGCCGAAGAAGCATACAAAGCAGTTGCTAATAATGTTAATTATACTTTCGGTGTCCCACTCAATATTCAAGCTCCTTTACTCTACTACCGTAAGGATTTATTGCCTTCTGATTGGCAAACGAATTGGGATGATGATAACAATGGCGTCCCTGATATGGTTGAAAATCTCGTAGATTTATACGAATTTTCTAAAATGTATCATGCTGAAGATTCGACTAAGTATGGATTTGAATTCTCGTTGAATGATTTCTATTTTTCAAGTGGTTACCTATTTAGCTATGGTGCTTATTTATTCGGAGATAATAATAGAGATGATGAGGACATTGGACTTCATGCAGGTGATGCTAAGTTAGGTGTACAAGTTTTAAGACAATTTGCTGCTGAGATGAGTGCAGCATGTATCGATGACAGTGCCAAACTTGCTATTTCTGGAGCAATGGCTAGTGGCAAATATTTTGCTAGTGTTACTACTCCAGACGTTCGCAGCGTCATCGTCGACACTCTCGCAACTACATATCAAAGCGAAAAAGGTTTAAGTGCTGAGGAAGCTACTCAGTTAGCAGATGAAAACGTCGTCGGTGTTCCATTCCCGGATTTACCTGCGAATGGTGATTTGATAAATCCTAGCGATGAAATGATTGAATGTAAGCAAATGGGCGGTATTAATGGTTACGCGATGTCGAGTTATACTAAATATCCAAATGCATCATTAGCGTTCATCAACTTCGCTACTTCCTACAAGATGGTTAAATTGAGAGAAGAAATTTTACAAATTGCTCCTGTTCGTAGTGATGTAGCCGAGGAGAGCGATGAACTATCACAGCAATTGTTTGAAAAAATTAGTAATGGTAGCATCGTTCTCATGCCATCTATTAAAGCTATTAACCAAGTATGGACTCCTGCTGGTTCATTCATGGGAGATGTCGCTGCCGATCCAAATCGTGGTGCGAATGCTAAATATGATACATTAGATAAAATTCAAGCTGCATTAGAACAATTGTCTCAAGATATATATGACGCTATTCACCTTTTAGATTGATGAATGAGGCCATCTATGAAACGTGCTTTTAGAAGATTAGGAACAAAGATTAGCGACTCTTGGACAAATTTTATAAATTTTTTCAAGGTCGCTAACGTCAATGTAAAGGCTAGTATGGGACTCATGGGCCTCGGACAATTTATGTATCGACAAGTGGGTAGAGGAATCATGTATCTCGGAGTAGAAATATTAGGTATTTTATTCTTCGCTATATATGGTTTTCAATGGCTCATTGGCCTATTTACTTTAGGAACAGTACAAGGCGATCCATGGACTGGTAAAGACGGCGATAATAGTGTCATCTTTATGCTCCTAGGTCTAATGAGTTTGATATTGCTTATTCTCTTTATAACACTTTACATTTCAAACATACGTGACGTGAGTCGCACATCTAAACTAGTTTTGAAAGGTGAAAAACCTAAAAATTTCCGCGAAGATTTAAAAGATTTGCTCGACAAGAAATTTTATAAAACCGTGTTGTTTCTTCCTCTTCTAGGCACGATAGTATTTTCAGTTTTACCAATCGTCTTCATGATTCTTATCGCTTTTACTAATTATGGCGATCCAATTATTCCACCAGTTTTAGTTGATTGGGTTGGAATGGAAAATTTTGTGAGAATCTTTTCAATGGGTGACATTGGTCCGACATTTTTTAAGATTTTAGGATGGAATATTTTATGGGCAATTGCAACCACATTATTGAACTACGTTCTTGGTTTGTTGCTCGCTATTCTGCTCAATAAAAAGATTGTAAAAGGCAAATTCTTTTGGCGTTTATTTCCAATCTTAGCCTATGCTATACCAGGTTTTATAACTTTGACAGCCTTTAAATTTATGTTTGCTCAAGGCGGACCTATCAACAATATGATCACTTCTAACGGCGGTGACCCCATACCGTTCCTCACCAAAGATGGTACGTGGTGGGCAAGGGGTATTGGCTTGCTCATCAATGCTTGGCTTACTGTGCCTAGCGTCATGCTACTCGCTACTGGAATATTGAGTAACATAAATAACGATTTATACGAAGCAGCCAAAATTGATGGCGCGAGTTCAATGAGACAATTCAAAGATATCACCTTACCTTTTGTCGTCTTTGCAACGACCCCGACATTAATTACATCGTTCATCGGAAATTTTAACAATTTTGGTGTATTTTATTTCTTGCGTAGTACGATCACTTCTGATGGATATTTTGTTTCAAACGATACCGATTTATTGATAAACTGGCTCTATAGATTATCAATAGATAAACAGTATTATTCTATCGGTGCCGCAATATCTTTAATCATTTTCATCATCACTTCGAGCATTTCTTTAATCATTTACGTTAAATCACCTGCATATAAAAAGGAGGATACATTCAGATGAACGACGTTTTAGTTCATAAAGGAATGAATAGAAAAGTAAAAAGAGTGTTAGGTGCTGTCGGCATTTATTGCATTCTTCTTGTCGTCTGTGCTATATTTTTGTTTCCTTGCCTCTGGTTAATATTATCTAGTTTTTCATCGACAGGATCACTTTACGATGTACCTGGTTTCTTTCCTGAATCATATTCTTTTGATGCTTTTATAAAACTTTTTACAGATACTTCAAATTATAACTATCCAAAATGGTTACTTAATACTCTCGTAATCGCTGTGTTCAATTGCATTTTTTCAACTATGTTGATCATAGGCACAGCCTACGTCATCTCTTATTTCCAATTTAAATCACGACGTGGTTTGATGAAAAGCGCTTTGGTTTTATCAATGTTTCCTAGTTTCATGGGGATGACCGTCATCTACATTCTCATGACTCAATTCAATTTTGTGAACAACATCTGGGGGTTAGTTCTCATCTATTCTTGTACCGCACCGCTAGGATATCTAGTGCAAAAAGGTTTCTTTGATACAATACCTCAATCCATATATGAAGCTGCTAAAATTGATGGTGCGACCAATGCGAGAATATTTACGACGATTACTCTCCCATTAGCGAAACCTATCATCGTTTATACAGCACTCACAAGCTTTGCTTGGCCATGGAGCGATTTTATCTTACCTAAACTTTTGCTCATAGAAAAAGATAACTGGACAGTAGCGGTTGGCCTCATGCAATTGGGGCAAAACGAATTTGCACGTTTTGCAGCTGGTAGTGTTTTTATTGCAATTCCTATAGTAGTGTTATATTTCTTCCTAGTTAAATACATGGTTAACGGCATGACAAGTGGTGCTGTGAAAGGATGATAAGTTATGGCAAATGTTAAATTAATCGATGTTTCTAAAGTTTATAAAGGCAATGTTAGAGCAGTTACAGATTTTAATCTCAATATCAAAGATGGTGAGTTTATCATTTTTGTCGGACCTTCGGGCTGTGGCAAATCGACGACATTGCGTATGATTGCTGGCTTAGAAGATATTACCTCGGGTAAAATTTATATCGGTGATACATTAATCAACAACGTTGAACCACGTGATCGAGATATCGCTATGGTCTTCCAAAACTACGCTCTTTACCCACATATGAGTGTCTTTGACAACTTAGGATATTCTTTGAAATGCCATCACGAGAAAAAAGAAGTAATCAAAGAAAAAGTAAACAACGTTGCTAAATTATTAAATATCAAAGAACTTTTAGAGAGAAAGCCGCGCGAATTATCTGGTGGTCAAAGACAACGTGTCGCTCTTGGAAGATGCTTAATTCGTAATCCTAAAGCGTTTTTATTCGATGAACCGCTTTCTAACTTAGATGCAAAGCTCCGCGTGCAAATGCGAAGTGAAATATCAAAATTACACAAACAAGTTCAAGGCACCTTTATTTACGTCACGCACGATCAAACAGAAGCGATGACGATGGGTGATCGTATCGTCGTCATGCGTGATGGATACGCGCAACAAATTGATACCCCAGTGAATTTATATGAACATCCAGTAAATACATTCGTAGCGACATTTTTAGGTTCACCACAGATGAACATTTTTAAAGTTAAGTTAGTAGAAGATAAATTATATTTAGATGAAAGGACTTATCTTGTTGTCAGCGAGAAAATAAAAAATAAGATGATTCCTGGTTATGATGGAGAGGAATTAATTTTAGGCATTAGACCTAGTGATTTTGATATCGCCACTAGTGAGGACTATGATTTCAAAGTATCACAAATTGACTTAGTGGAAAAACTTGGTAACGAAACTTTACTTTATTTAGATTTGCCTGGAAGAGAAGAGAACACTATCGTCTCACTCAAAATGGATATGGGTGATGATCTTAAAGGACCTTTATATCTCAAAGTCAACAAAGACAAGATTCATTTATTTAATGATAAGGAAGAATCTATTTTAAAGATTAATGAATTTAACTATATTCCAGTCTCGTTGCAATTATGCGGTGAAGATTTAATAGTGGAAAAAGAGCACAAAATTAGTCATTTTAAAGATAAATGTGTAAGTGAAATCAACGAGATAAATCAAGGATTAATTAGGATACCATCTACTTCATTTACGTTATCAAGAAAAAATGATGACGATTTTGAGGTTGAAACCATCATTAAAGCAAAAGACGTTAGATCAGATGCGAATGTATACTTTGCTGAAAGGAAAGAAGATAAATCAAGAATAACTTTTATCACCTCTAAAGACGAGCATTTAAAAATTGGTCAAAACATTAAATTGTACGCTCCAATGTCAAGCTTGGGAGTAAGCGATGATGAAGGAAATATTTTAATGGTAAATGATGATATCATTAAACCGATAATAGATGTTGAAACTAAGAGAATTGGTAAAGAATACTACATTCTTCATCAAGATAAAGCCTTCGTTAAAGCACATAAATTTTTGCTCATTGAAAAAATCTATGATTTAAACTCAAAAATGCTTTTATGCGTTATCAATCAAAAGAAAGAAAAAATGTCGTTAAGAATCGAGCGTGACGATGACTTCTTTAATGGTATGCTTCTTTATACAAAAACTGTTAAGAACAAAACTAAATAATTTATTTCTTTTATAACCCATTCCATGATAATAAAATGAATTTTCTGATTAAGAGATTCATATAAATTAGTTAGAAAAAATGAGTTGGTTTAAATTTAGGTAATTTAGGCATAAATAAGCACTATTAAATTTTTCAAAAACATATAAAATGAATGGTATGGAAGTTTCAAGTCTAATTCATCAATCAGATTCACTCAACTCTTTTCCTCTCTCGATGAATGAAGTGGAAATAAGATTACTCACAAAAAAAGATGATGATATTTTGAAAGTAGAACTCGTCTACAACGAAAAATATAAATTTGCAAAAGGAGTTCATTATTTAGAAATGAAAAAAGTCATGGATGATGGTGTCCATGATTTTTATGTAGTTAAACTAAAAGTTAAAGATAAAAGACTAGCGTATGTTTTTCTCATCACTCTTTTAGATGGCAATAAATATTATTTTAGTGAAAGTGGAATTCATAATTCTTATGATATTGCACATGCGCAGTTTGATTTTTTTCAAGTATCATTTATCAACAAGGTTGATTTGGTTAATATTCATCCTGTTTTAGCTAACCGAAATTTTTATCAAATTTTCGTCGATAGATTTAATAAAGACGAGACGAATGACAATCCACGTATTAATATTAAATGGGGTGATAAAGTTAGTGTTAATTCTTTGGCAGGCGGCACTCTTAGGGGGATAGATGAAAAATTAGATTATATTTCTTCCTTAGGCGTTAATGCCTTATATCTAACACCTATTTCAGAAGCAAATACAAATCACAAATATGATACGATCGATTATTTTAAGGTAGCGAAAGATTTTGGGGACGAAACAGATTTGAAAAATCTAGTCGAACATGCTCATAAAAGAAACATGATTATTTTACTTGATGGTGTTTACAATCATGTTTCAACGTCATTTTTTGCCTTTCAAGATGTCAAGAAAAACGGTCGAAAATCTCGCTACTTCGATTGGTTTTACATAGATGGTGACGAATTAAGAGACGATAATTACGAAACTTTTGGTCTTGCTAAATTTTTGCCTAGATTAAATTTGAACAATATCGAAGTTCAAAATTATCTTATAGAAGCAGGCGTTCATTACGTTAAAAATTTTAATATAGATGGTTATAGATTAGACGTGAGTGATGAGATACCACATGCTTTTTGGATTAAGTTTAGGTTAGCGCTAGAAGAAGTGAATAAAGACATCATTTTATTAGGTGAAAATTGGCATGACGCACATGCATATTTAAATGACGGATTTAAGTTTGATAGCATTATGAATTATGCTTTTACACGCGATGTCCTCGATTTTGTCGCATATCAAAAAATCGATGTTAACACTTTTAAAAATCGTCTAGTTATGAACTATTTTCGCTACAAAACCCCAGTCAATTATAATTTATTAAATCTTTTATCTAGTCACGACGTACCACGGTTTCTTAGTGAATGTGACGGTAAGATTGATCGCTTTTTAATTGGCTATGCCTTGCTATATATGCAGATTGGTGTCCCATGTCTTTATTATGGTGATGAAATTGGTATGTTAGGGGAAAATGATCCAGATGATAGACGATGTTTTGAGTGGGATAAAACTAAATGGAATGTCAAAATAAACGAGACGATTAAAAGACTCATCAGCGTTCATTATCTTAACAATCTTTATCTAATGAATGTTAGTTATGAAGTTGATGGTGAAGTATTTAAATTAGTTCGTTATGATGATAAAAATTGTGTGACACTTTTTGTGAATCTTTCTTCTAAGCAAAAAACATACACGAATATTGGTGAAGTCGTTTTATCTAATAACTATGAAAATGGAAGTCTGTTGCCAGATGGATTTTTCATAAGTGTTCGATAACTTTTTAAATTATTTTAAAATTTGTTTATTTTTGCGACAATTTTGATATCATATTGCATGTATTTTGAATTAGGAAAAGGATATGGAACAAGATCGGCTCAATAAAATATATAAAGCGACCACTAGACAAATATACGATGAATTTCAAACTTCTGCACACGGTTTAAGTGATGAAGAAGCAAAAAAAAGACTAGACACTAATGGTCCTAATGTTATAGCGAAGAAGAAAAAAGAAAATATTTTTAAAGTTTTCTTCAAAAATTTTACTTCAATGCTTGCCATTTTACTTTGGGTAGCTGGGATTATTTCTATTATTGCCTGTTTCATTGCCGAAGAAACTGAGTCTTCAATTGGACCTTTAAAAGACCCCGGCATGCTATATCTTGCCATTGCTATTTTTCTTGTTAACATCATCAATGGTGTTTTTTCTTTTATTCAACAATCGAAAGCGATGAAATCGACCGACGCATTATCAAAAATGCTTCCGAGTTATGCACGTGTCATAAGAAATGGACAAGAACAACAAATCGAAGCAAAGGATTTAGTTGTTGGAGACGTCATCATTTTATCAGAAGGTGATCGTATAAGTGCAGATGCGAGAATCTTAAACTGCAACGATTTAACTTGTAATCAATCTGCGTTAGATGGCGAAGCTACCCCGTCTCGTAAGATGAGCGAACCTCATAAAGATATGCCCGAAACTTCTATTCGTGCGAAAAATATCGTCTTTGCTGGCACATCCGTTTCGACTGGTACAGCAAGATGCGTCGTCATCGCTACTGGCATGGACACCGAATTTGGTAAGATTGCCTCTCTTACTCAGGAGATTGGTGAAAATAAAGCCCCTCTTGAAGAAGAAGTAGAAAAGATGACTAAAACCATCGCTTTAATCGCTCTTTCGATTGGTATGATAGTCTTTGTCTTTGCAATCATTACCTATGGTGTGCAAGAAGGATTTGATAAGCCAAGTATGTATCTACAACAATTTGTTGTAGCGTTGGGCATGATTGTCGCTTTTATACCAGAAGGATTATTACCTACTGTTTCTTTATCTTTAGCAAAAGCTGTGCAAAGACTCGCTAAGGAAGGAGCGTTAGTGAAATCCCTTTCTAAAGCTGAAACATTGGGATCAACAACAGTTATTTGTTCTGATAAAACTGGTACCTTAACAAAAAATGAAATGACCGTTAAATATTTATATTTACATACAGGCGAACTAACAGTTACTGGAAGTGGATATTCGTTAAAAGGACAAATACTCAACGCTAAAAACGAACAAATGACTGCTTTGAAAGATAAAGACTTAAAAGCTTTATTGACATGTGGTGCTTTATGTAGTGATGCTAAAATTGTGCATAAGAAAGAAGAAAATCGTTTCATCGTTTTAGGTGATCCAACTGAAGCGTGTTTAGGAGTAGTCGCTGAAAAAGGTTTGGTAAGTGGGCCTAATATTGCAAGAATTCATCCGCGTATCAGAGCTTTGCCTTTCGATTCTGTTAGGAAGATGATGACTACCATTCATCAATTAGATAGAGAAGTTGATGGCGCTCAGCGAGTTGCTTATACGAAAGGTTCACCCAAAGAACTCATTGAAAAATGTTCTCATATTTTAGAAAATGGGAAAATTAGAGAAATTAACGGAGATGACGTGAAAAAAGCGATGGCAGCGAATGATAAATACGCTCGAAACGGGCTACGCGTTTTAGGTATGGCTTTTAGACTTATCAGAAGAACTGATAAATTACCTATTGCTATTTCTGAATATACACCAGAACTCATCGAAAACAATATGGTATTCATCGGATTAGAAGCGATGCAAGATCCTCCGCGTGAAGGTATTGAAAAAGCTATTGAAAAGTGTCATCGTGCTGGTATTAAGATTATCATGATTACAGGTGATTATTCTTTGACAGCATTAGCTATCGCACGCAATATTGGCATCGTGCGTGGCGAAGATCCACATGTCGTGAGCGGCAGTGAATTGAACGCTATGGATGATGAACAATTGAAAGAGTTATTAAAAGGCGAAATCATTTTTGCTCGTATGGCACCAGAACAAAAATATCGCATTGTTTCTTGTTTACAAGAATTAGGTGAAGTCGTCGCAGTGACAGGTGATGGTGTTAATGACGCTCCTGCTCTTAAAAAAGCTGATATTGGTATAGCTATGGGTATCGCTGGTACTGATGTTGCAAAAGATGCTGCTGATATGATTCTTACTGATGATAATTTCTCTTCTATTGTGACCGCGATTGAAGAAGGAAGAGCGATATTCGCTAATATCAAAAAATTTATAACTTACATTTTCAATTCAAATATCCCAGAAGCAATTCCTGTTTTAATCCCTCTTATGAGTTTAGGGCAAGTGCCGATGATGCTCACTATTTTAGAAGTTTTAATTATCGATTTAGGCACGGATATGTTACCTGCTCTTGGGTTAGGTTCAGAAAAACCATTGCCTGGAATTATGGACACTAAGCCTCGCAAAAAGAGCGACCACTTAATTACCAAAAAACTTTATGGTAAAGCATTCTTTTACGGCATGATGACGAGTGTTCTAGCCGTCTTTGCTTTCTTTATGTATACCTATTTCCAAACTGGAAGTTTTACTTCTTTTGCAGCGCAACCAACACAAGAATGGATGAGCGCGACAAGTGTCGTCTTAGCGAGCATTGTACTTTGTCAAGTTGGTATGGTTTTCAATTGTCGAACTGATGAAGAATCGACATTCTCAATTGGATTATTATCCAATAGGTCTATCATCACTGGTATAATCTTTGAATTAGTTTTACTCATGGTCGTCATATTCGTCCCTTTCTTAAACACTACCGTCTTAGAGACGAACATGATTCTCGATTATCGTATTTGGTTAATAATGCTCACTTTCCCATTTATCGTCGTGGGTGTAGAAGAGCTTAGAAAATATATTAAAAGACGAAAGAAAAATGATGTAAAATTAAAGAAAGAAGAGGTGGCATCATGAAAGTTTTAATAGTCGGGTGTGGCAAATTAGGTTCTGCTTTAGCCTTAGAACTTTATCGTCGTGGACATACGATTAGTATCATCGATTTAGATCCGGTCAAATTTTACGATTTAGGAGCTGATTTTAACGGCACACAAATCGTCGGTAACGGCATGGATAAGGAAATTCTTGAAGAAGGGGAAATCGAATATACCGATATCTTAGTCGCGGCCACGGGAAGTGATGAAATTAACTCTGTCATCGCAAAAATTGCTAAAGATGTCTATTACGTAAAACACGTCATTGCCAGGATTTATAATCCTCGTAAAGCGAAAATTTTTGAAGCTTTAGGTATTAGAACTATATCATCGACAGGCTTTGCTGTCGATAGAGCGATTGAACTCGTTTCATTTAATACATTTGATTCGTTAGTTATCTTAGGTCGAGACGCTTCTACTGAAATCGTAAGAATTGTCGCTACACACAACGTCGAAGGCATGTTCGTCAACGACATCAATGATGGTAATGATATTAAAATTGTTGCCATTGTCCGAGACGATACTTCTTTTATTCCTCAATTAGAAGACGAAATTAAAACTGGTGATATTTTGTATATCGTCACGAGAAGTAAAGCAAAAAATACGCTTAAAAATATATTAGGCATTTAATGAAGAAAGGAGTAATTGAATAATATGTATGCACTTATTATCGGTGGCGGTCAAATTGGAAGTTACATGGCCGACCTACTAAGAAAAAATGATTGCGATTTCGTCGTCATCGATTTCGATCAAAATCATATCCTTTCTTTGAGAAAGAAATTTGGTGAAGATCACGTTCTTTTCGGAGACGCAAGCGATCCTAATGTCCTTGCGACAGTTAATATCGATAAAGCTGATGTCGTCGCTTGTGTTACGGGGCATGATGAGACGAACCTCGTCTGTTCCATGATCGCTAAATTTGAATTCCAAGCCCCACGAGTTATCGCGCGTGTGAACAATCCTAATAATGCGTGGCTTTTCACGTTTGGTATGGGTGTCGATGCTAGTATTAATCAAGCGGATATCATCGGTCATTTAGTTGTAGAAGAAATGTCGATGAAATCTTTCCTTACACTTTTGAAACTTTCAAAAGGTGGACACTCAATCGTCCAACTCGTCGCAAATGAAAATTCTTTAGCAGTGGGAAAACGTGTTAGCGAATTAAATCTACCCAAGAGCGCCTTAATGATCGCTATATATCATGGTGAAGATTTAATCGTTCCTAATGGCCAAACGATGATTTATCCTGGCGATAGAATTATGTTCTTCGCTAGCGACAATCTCTTTAAAGAATTAGAACAAATTTTCTCTTAATTTATTTCTTTGAATCTCTCTTTTTTCTTAATGCCATAAGTTTAGTAGAGAGATTTTTTAATTCTTCTTTGCTCAAGTCTTCTAAATGCTCAAATTTATCTAAAAATTCATTAGAATTTAATCCCATCTTAGCTTGCATCTTTTCTTGATAATAGGTAAGAAAAACACTAGGAATTAAAGCGATGACGAATACACCGTAGATGACGAGTAAAACTGTAAGAATACGACCTAATACGCCTGAAACGGTCACATCACCATATCCAATAGTGAAGACGCTGGCGAAGGAAAACCATAAAGCATCGCCATAATTATTGATGTTAGAATGATCGCTAACATGAGAATTAGAAGTGAAATAGATAATTGTAGACATGATGAAAAAGTAGACGATAAAACCTATTATGACAGGCAGCATATGTGTTTCTTTCATCACGTGATAAAATAAACGTAAACCACTTAAATGTTTCTTTTTCTTCTCGTTTTCCATATTTTTGCCTCCATTATTAAAAAAAGGAACTTAGTTCCTTTTAATGACGTTATTCGTGCAATTTGCTAATATTAGGATTGAAGGTGTGCGAGACAGCAATCGCAACAGCACCAGGACCTATATGAGTAGCGATCGACAGCGACAAAGGGTCCATCATGATATATTTAGCACCAAATTTTTCTTGGACCATTTTTTTAAAGTTATTAGCTTCGTCTAAATCATAAGTATAAGCAATTGCAAAACTTAATTCTTCAGCAGGTATATCCTTAAAACGTGTGTTTAAGTCGTGCTCAATAGCTTCTAACATGACGAGTTTTGCTTTTTTTGTACCGATTACTTTTTTAAATGCGTCAAGTTTTTCGCCTTCTATCTTGAGGATAGGCTTGACGTTTAATACTTCACCGAACAAGGCAGCAGCAGGAGTAATACGACCACCTTTTTTCAAATATTTTAAAGTGTCGACCATGATGTAAATACTTGAATTGTATGCATCGCTTTCGAGTGTATCCTTGATTTGTTCACCAGTAAAACCTTTTTTTGCTAGGGCAATCGCATCATAAACCGAACTTTTCAAAGTAACTGAAATACGATGATTATCGACGACGAATACTTTGCCTGCATATGGTGGCGTCTCAGCAAGTGTTTTTGCCATTTGGCAAGACATACTTAAGCCACTGGACATAGGAAGGTGGACAATTTGATCATACTGTTTTAAAAGTTCATCCCACATCGTAACTAAATCCTGTGGTAAAGGTTGCGATGTGCTGACGTTAGCACCACCAGTAAGTTTCTTATAAAAAGTCTCGTCTGTTAAACTTCTATTTTGATAATATATGACACCATCGATGATGACGGGCATCGCGACGAGAGAGATGCCTATTGTTTTTGCCTCTTCTGGTGAAATACCAGCGTTGTCATCAGAAGTAATATAAACTTTCATAAATTCCTCCTCGTAAAGAGCTGCCTTTATTATAGAACAAAATTAGTATTTGTCACGTTCAAAATAGTTAACAAAATAATAATATGTTGTCAAATTGTAAGAAATTAAATTTTTAGTAGTGAAATAGTGATTTGCATTTTTTTCTCATATTACAAATTCAAAATATTTTTATAATATATAGGCAATTTACGGAGCTTTTAAAAAAATAACAGTTTACAAAAATAATTCGCGCTTTTACTTACAAACATAGTTTGTTATAATCGTTTAGGAGCAAAATTATGAGCGATTATACTAAAAAATGTATCGATTTATTGGAAGAACGAGGTGTCACAATTGACGATATTGCCGAATGTGCACGCTATTTACAAGCCGATTATCACGTGGATTTAAAGATGGAAGAACTTCGCGAGTCTGTCATTAGCGTCATCGAAAAAAGGGAAGTACAATTCGCTATTATGACCGCTATTGAGTTAGATAAGTTAGTGGAGTCAAAATCATTCCATGATAAAGAACTCGAAACATTATTAGATCAAGACGAAGGTCTTTATGGTGTCGATGAAGTTTTGGCTTATGGTATTTGCAATTTATATGGTTCAATTGCTCTTACGAATTTTGGCTATATCGACAAAAAGAAATACAAAATTATCGATAAATTAAATCGCGAAGGCAAGAAAGAAGGACACTGCAATACATTTATAGACGATATAGTTGGTGCCATTGCCGCTAGTGCTGCTTCTAGATTCGCTCATCGTTGGATTCGTTAATTTATTTCATTTAATTTAAATAAAGAAGGATGTGCTTATGAAAATGTTAAATATCTTAGCCAGTATAGTAACGCCTGTCGTCGATATGAGCGATTGGCACAATGTTCTCACTCTCATATTTTTAATAATTATTCTTGCATTCTTCTTGTTTCTCGTATTTAAATTTATTAAGCGAGTCGCCGTTTATATTTATACCGGTGTCTTCTCTTTTATAACATTACTTGGATTTATCCTTAATCTCTATCTCTTAACACTCATCTCCATTGTCTTATTAGCAGCTGGACTCATCCTCGTCTTTATGATTAATATTTCATCAATTAGAAGTTATATAGCAAATCCTTTAAAAAATAATAAGAGACTACTCATCAATTCGAGAAAAAATAAAGTGGAAAAAATATTTGATCGTGAGGCCCTATATCGCACCATAGATGATGCAGTTCAATATCTCAGCAAACATAAAATCGGGGCTCTCATCACTTTTGAAAGACATACACCCTTAAGTGATGTCATGCGTAGCGGTACAGTCGTCGAAGCACCTGTTACGATGGAGTTACTCGTCACCATCTTCTATCCTGGTACGAGACTACATGATGGCGCTGTCGTCATACATGGTGATAAAATTGTCGCCGCTAGCGTCTATTTCACCCCAACGACAAAACCATTGACTGGTAAATATGGTTCTAGACATAGAGCAGCTATCGGTATAAGTGAGATTAGCGATGCAGTGACTGTCGTCGTCAGCGAAGAAACAGGCCGTATTTCTATCGCTTATGGTGGCGAATTAGAATCGGTACAATTAGATAATTTCCAACGTGTGTTCATCACTTATATGGAAGAAAATGAAGAGGAGGAAAATGATGCCTGATTCAAATCGTAAGCCTCATCTATTCGGTACGGATGGAATTAGAGGAGAATATGGCAAAACGCTAAATAAATTTATCGCATATCGGGTCGGACGTTACATTGGTTATTCTCCTATTAATCATCGCTACAAAATCGCGATTGGAAGAGACACTCGTTATAGCGGAAAATATTTATTTGAATCATTAAAAAATGGCATTTTAAATTCTGGCGGTGATGTTTACGATTTAGGTGTTACTACGACACCTAGCATTTCTTATGTGGTAAGAAATCATAATTTAGATTTCGGCATCATGATTAGTGCTTCGCATAATCCTTATACAGACAATGGTATTAAAATTTTTGCAAAGGATGGTTCTAAAATTGATGAATCGCTCGAAGTGCAAATAGAAGATTACATCGAAAATGAAAAAGATGAATTAGAAATAAAACTCTTTGATCGTGCTGGTGTGTTAAGCACAGAAGGAACTAAATTTAAAGATGAATACATCTCGTTTTTAAAATCCTTTTTACATTCTGATTTAGATGGACTTAACATCATTTTGGATTTAGCTAATGGTTCTGCTTCGTCTATCGCTCCTATCTTTTTTAAAGATTTAAAAGCGAAAGTCACTTTTATAAATGATTCTCCTGATGGTAAAAATATCAATTTTAACGCTGGTTCTACTCATCTAGAAGGTTTAATTAATAAAGTAAAAGAAGGTCACTACGACATGGGTTTTGCTTTTGATGGTGACGCTGATAGGTTACTCGCTGTTAATCATGATGGTAAAGTTATCGATGGCGATATGATCATGTATCTTCTCGCTATTAGTTTAAAAGAAGAAAACAAACTAAATGATGATACGATAGTCATCACCAAAATGTCTAATCTTGGTTTGAAAAAAGCTCTAGCGAAAAAAGGGATTAAGGTATTAGAAGTTGATGTTGGTGATAAATATGTGCAACGCACTCTTAAAGAAAATAACTTGTTATTAGGTGGAGAGCAATCTGGACATATCATTCAATACGACAAATTGATGACTGGTGATGGTTTTCTAACATTAGTTGCTATTTTGAATGAGTTAGCAAAACATCATGGTAATTTAGATGATGTGTTAGATGAGATTAAAATTTATCCGCAACTATTAATCAATTATCGATATCAAAACAAGGATAAAGATTTGCTATCTTTACCTGACACGGTAAAAATTATTGAATTAATGCAAGATAAACTAGGTGACGATGGTCGTTTGTTCATACGTAAAAGTGGTACTGAACCATTAATTCGTATCATGTGTGAAGCGAAGAGTGATGAACAATGTCGGGAAGTGTGTGAAAAAGTTTTAGAAGTCATTAGAAACGAGGATGAAAAATAGTATATGTGTGGTATTGTTGGTGCGATTGGTTCTTTAGATTTTAGGTCTTATCTATTAAACGGACTTCATAAATTAGAATATCGTGGTTATGATTCTTGTGGAGTCTACATTTCGAATGGTAAAAACCACGGTCTATATAAGTCTATTGGTACAGTTGATTCTTTAGAATCAAAAGTCCCTCTCAATTTGTCATTTAATCCGCATGTCGGCATTGCTCATACTCGTTGGGCAACTCATGGTGGAGTAACTTTAAGCAATTGTCATCCTGTCTATTCTTCAGATCATCGTATCATGCTCGTCCATAACGGAGTAATTGAAAATTTCGAATCTATACGCAATTTTTTAATTGAAAAAGGTATTTCGTTCAGTGGTAATACGGATAGCGAAGTCATAGCTAATCTTCTTTCATTTATCCTCTCTATTGATAATTCGATGACGAAAGCTATAGAAAGGATGATGCAAGAATTAAATGGTAGTTATGCGCTTGCTATCATCGATACTTATGACACAAATAAGTTATATTTTGCGAAAAATTTATCGCCTCTTCTCATCGGCAAGGGTGAAGGCGCTAATTATCTTGCAAGCGATCAAATTCCGATGGCTGATATTACACATGAATTTATCGATTTAAAAGATGGACAATATGGTTACATGTCTAAAGATGATATTCATCTTTTTCAAAATGGCGAAGAAATTAGTTTTGAATTCGTTTCTCGCAGCAGCGAGAATCTTGATGTATCTTTAAATGGTTATGAACATTATATGCTAAAAGAGATAGAAGAAACTCCGTCTTGTATCGAACGTTTGATTAAAAACTATATTTTTCGTAAAAAATATACATTTGATAAAAAACTTTTACGAGTTATTGAAAGAAGTACTGAAATAATTTTTCTTGCGTGCGGCACGTCATATCACGCTTCTTTAGTAGCGGTCGATATCTTAAGAGCGAGAGGAAAAATTGCTAACGCTTACATCGCTAGCGAATTTGCATATCATCCTGTCATCATGACAGATAATCCTCTTTTTATCATCATCTCGCAATCTGGTGAAACTGCCGATATCATCAAATGTTTACCGTTTATTACAGATAACGCATACCATTTACTCACTATTACAAACAATCGTTATTCCTCATTAGCGAGAAAAGCTGAATATTATTTAAATTTATATTCTGGAGTCGAAGTTAGTGTCGCTTCTACGAAAGTATATCAAAGTGAATTAGTGCTTCTCCTCATGCTTTTTGATGCAATTTATATGGATTTAAATCTCATTGAATCACTAAACAAAGAACTTTTAGTTTTAAAAGATATAATTAATCGTAAAGAAGAAATTAAGCCTATCGCTAAAGAACTGGCGAATTATGAACATTGTTTCATTTTGGGGCGCGGTTTAGATTACGATAGTGCTTTAGAAGCTGCATTAAAGATAAAAGAAGTTACTTATATTCATGCTTCAGCAGTCCAAGCAGGCGAATTAAAACATGGTCCAATCGCTCTCGTATCACAAGACTTCCCAAGTTTAGCTTTTATTAGTGAAGAAAAAACAGCACACCAAATGAGAAACGGCTTTCAAGAAGTTAAGGCTAGGGGAGGTAAGGTGTTCGTCATATCTTCTAAATCATTAGCAGAAGAAAATGATTCCTTCGTCGTTTTAGACTCAACCATCTATTTAGCCCCAATGGCAAAAGTGATGGTTGCTCAATATCTTACTTACTTTATAACTTTAGAAAAAGGCTTTAACGTTGATAAGCCTCGTAATCTTGCTAAATCAGTAACTGTTGAATAATTTTTATTTATCTAATTCGACAATCTCGACAAACACTAGTCCAATCGACGTTAAGGCCTGCTTTAAAATGTCGACATTAAGTCTATTACCGTTTAAAAAATAGTAGCGATCAATCGTACTTTTGATGTCATGTCCAGAATAATGATAAAGTAAAACATCATCAATTTTATAGAACAATCTTGCTTTAATTTCGTTAGGAAGGGTAATATCTCTTTCATTCGTTCCTAAATAATAATAGCCAGCACGTCGATAGACGATAGGCGTATAATACGCCCATCTTTTTTTCTGCATACCAACATAAACATCGACTCTTTCAATGATAGCAATATGGTCTTTTTTAACGTGGATAAAACCAGTACATAAAAAGATAGCTATACCAAGAACGATGACGATAGCTGAAACGATGGCGACAACTTCTGGAATCCCAAGTAAAGTAGCAACTATGAATTTCATACCTAATTATTATATAATTTTTGTGTGAATTGCACATATAGATTTATCGTAGGTGAAGAAAATGATAGATAATAAGGAATTTTATAATTATGTCATGCGCATGCTCGCAATCGCTAAAATTGGCATTAAATATTCGCATGACCCATATGCGCTAGAAAATTATCGAGAAGTACAAGAAAGATCGATGGAAGTTTTAGAACATTTTGTCGATGAAAAATTTGATCGCCCCAATTATTTCATAAAGGATATTTATCCTACTCCCAACATATCTGTTAGAACCATCATTTTAAATGATAATAATGAGGTGCTTTTAGTAAGAGAAGCGAAAGATAATGGCTACTCTTTGCCTGGTGGATGGTGCGATTTAGGTGACACTCCTAGCGAAGCCGCTAAAAATGAATGCGAACAAGAAGCAGGGGTTAAAGTAGAAATAGAAAGATTGGTCGGTGTTTTAGATGTTTCAAAAGACCAAAATGGATTACTCGAAGCACAATATGTCGTCGTTTTTAAAGCTAAACAAATTTCGCCTTTTAGCGAACATACATACGAGACAAACGATGTTAGATATTTTGCTATCGATAAACTACCTCAAATTTCAGGCAAAAATAAGATTGAGGATATGAAAAGAATGATAAAAGCTGCGATTGATGGCGAAGTTATTTTTGATTAAGTTCTAATTTATTTATAAATTCAATAATTATTGTTATAATAACTTTGCGAAATAGAAAAATAACATAATTAGGAGGTACTTCTTTATGCCGACACCCCACATAAACGCGGAAGATGGCGCTTTTGCAAAAACTGTTCTCATGCCAGGAGATCCGAAAAGAGCACAATGGATTGCTGAAAACTTTTTAACTGACGCTAAACTTGTCACTGATGTTCGTGGTGTATTAGGTTACACTGGTTACACAAAAAAAGGCAAACGTGTCTCAGTTATGGCTAGTGGTATGGGTCTCCCATCTATCGGTATATATTCTTATGAATTGTTCACACATTATGGTGTAGAATCGATTATTCGTATCGGAACATGTGGTGCTTATCAGCCAGGCATCAATCTATTTGATGTCATAATCGGTATGAGCGCTTCAACAGATTCTGATTGGGCTCAACAATTTAATCTTCGCGGCGGAACATTTTCTGCCTGTGCTGATTTCGACATGGTTTTAGCTGCTTATAGCGCTGTCGTGAGACGCGGTTTAGATGTGCATGTCGGTAATATTTTATCAAGTGATATATTTTATGATTTCGATCCCGATTTTTGGAAGAACTGGGCGAAGTTAGGTATTCTAGGCGTCGAAATGGAAAGTTATGCACTTTATGTCACAGCAGCTAGATTAAAAAAACGCGCACTATGCATTTTAACAGTGACAGATTTATTTTTGGATGGTAGTAAGAAAGCTACGGCAGGCGAACGTGAAACTGGTGTTAAAACAATGGTGGAGATTGCTTTAGAAATAGCAGATAAATAATTTGGTTTTTAAATATGAATGCAGAGCAAATTACTTATATCGTTTTAAGTATATTCGGGGGACTTCTCGTCCTCTTTTTGCTCTTTTTCCCAGTTGTTAAAAGAATTTTTTTCTTTCGTCATTTTAATTATTTTTATGGCAAAAAAATATACCGCATCGCTCTTGATTATGACTTCTTTTTAATTAACGATTTCATCCTTCGTCCTGATGACGATAAAACAATTCACATTGACCACATTCTTTTTGGTGATAAATATATTTATTGCATTAAGGATAGATTTTATCGTGGGGCAATTGAAGGCAATGAAATGGACAAATCTTGGTTCTTTTATCCGAAAATGTTTGAAAAACGTTATATTGATAATCCACTTTTAAAGAATAAAGAACGAGTTAAAAGATTTTCTTATGCTACAAACATAGATCCAAAACTTCTCATCTCTATCGTCGTAGTTAATGATGATTGTTTACTTTTTCCATTTGATGTTAAAGAAAAAGATTCATTTCTTGTTCCTCTTTCAAAACTTAATCGTCTCATCAAAAATATTGAAAAAAGAGACGTATCGAAAATTGATGCTAAACAACTACAATATGTCGTCAATGATTTAGCGAGAATGAAAAAGAGAAATTTATCATAAAGTTATATACGTGAAACAACTTAATAAATATACTTTTTTATCATCGAAGAAATTAATACTAAAGCTTAAATCGTTTAGTGATACACATATTTTGTATAATTATTGATGCGCAAATTATTTTTTCATAATCATATTATCTAAAAGCTTCCCAAGTGCAACTTACGTATAAAAAAACAGGACCAATCGTATCGATCCTGTTATGTTCAGATGTGTCCCCATTTATTTTACCCTATTTGGGCAAAATTTTGGGGGACATTTCAATTCTAGTGGAGCAGGTGACGGGAATCGAACCCGCGTGATCAGCTTGGAAGGCTGAGGTTCTACCATTGAACTACACCTGCGCTCCAAAGATTATACGATAAAGTCTAGCGCGGTGCAACTACATTAAAGGCTAGATTTAACTAGATTAAGAAGTTTTGATTGATCGATGTAACCGACTTGAATTTTATCAACTTTCCCATCTTTGAAGATGATGATTGTTGGGATGGATGATACGCGATAGTTAATTGCTATATCTTGTAAATTATCAACATTTACTTTCAAAAAAGGAATATCAGACAGTTCTTTGCTTACTTCTTCGAATATTGGTGCTAGCATACGACAAGGTCCGCACCAATCAGCGTAGAAGTCGACTACCGCGGTTCCTTCCTTAATCGTTTCTACAAATTCTTTTGTTGTTTCTACATGTTTTAACATTAATTTAATCCTCCTATTTATTTTGCAATTACAATATAACATAGAAAATTAAACCGATGATAATGATATGCACCGGATAATATGCATAGGCACTATAGACGAACCATTTTGCATTATAACCTCTTTTCCCATTATACAATAGTATAATGATAGCGGAAAATATCGACCATGATTCCATTCCTAATCCACCAGCGATGTATTGTAGACCAGGAACATGGACACTTATAAAATACCAAATTAGGTTCAAAATGATGAGGACAGTAATCATCATCGCGTTCGCAAAAAGACGATATGAATTAGTAGTTTTATATGCTTCAAAACTAAAATCCTTAAATTTATCATTATTGAATATATAAGGAATTAATTTATAAGCGTAAAAGAAACCTAAGATTAGAAGGTAACCGAATATATCATATTGCATCCTAAAATATGGTAAAAATATATTCGTCCAATTGATGACTTGAGAAAATTCTAAAGCATTTACTATTGTGCAAAATAAGGCATATAAAAATGGTAATATTGCAAGTAAAGAAATGGTTTTTTTCTTCTCAATTAAGATTATGCTTATGGCAGCAAGAAGCAAATCGAAGAAAATATTGCCTCCAGAAATAGTTAGACCAAAAGCGTGGTATATGATGAGATAAGAAAAGAAAATTAGAATAGCCATAAAGGCGAGACGTAAAAGATAATTCTTTGTCGAATGTGTATGCCTTAATCCCTCGACGAGAAGAAAAGCAAAAAGAGGAAAAGCTAATCTACCAATGATACGAAAAATGTTTATCGTAATTGCTAGAGGGGAGTTTTCAGCGTAGGAAAGGGTGCTAAGTCCTATTCCGATATGATCTATCGTCATGAAAATGATGGCTAAAATTTTTATCCAAAAATTGGATAATACATTGAAATGATTTTTTTCTTTTACAATTACTTCTTCCATAAATTTATAAGAAAATGAGTATGAACGATAACAAGTTGTTAGCTAAATGGATGAGATATGATGAAGCAAAACCACCTTTTTCATAAGCGATAGTGAGAATGGTAGCGCCAACAAGATAAGTTGGAATCGCCATGGCTTCAGCGCCCCAGTTGGTCGTTTGGAAATTGATGTGTATTAGGGCGAAGAAGATAATAGTAACCGAGTAAGCTAAGTATCGGTTTATTCTATGCAAAAATCCAAATAGACCAACTCGATAGGTAAGTTCTTCGACAAACGGAGCAAAGAAGACAACACTTAGAAGAGAAAGTATAGGATATGAAATAGTCATCGTATTGATGCTATTTTGATTATCGTTTATTTGATTTGGGAACGCTAATGAATAAATATAAGACCATAAAAATGAAAAAGAGATAAGAACGAGAAAACCTACGATGGCGATAAGATACGTTCTAAAACCTTTTTGAAATTGTCTACCTAATTGAAAATATTCTGGAATGAGCACTAACGCAAAGACGATAGTAATAGTTAAATAAGTAATACAGTTTAGCAAAGCACTGTAATAGACTGGATTTTTAGAAGCAAGATCTGCTAACCCTAAACGTACGAAAATTGGAATGATTTGAATTAGAAGGAAGCCGATTAAAAAATAGACGACTTGCATGATAGGATGAGGCCAAAACATCATATTGATTTTTTTATTGCGAGCAAAAGAATCATTCAATGCATGACATTTTGGACATTTATCACGATGATCATCATATGCTTTTTCGCATTTTGGGCAAATAGTTTTGTCAAACATAGATAAAATGATAGCACATCGGTAGCGATTTTATTATTTTTTTATCATTTGTGCATAAATTTTTATTAAATTTATTAACAAAAAATGCTAGATTATAAACATGGATATGGCTGAAGTAGCAAATATTATCAATATTGTCACGATAATTCTTGTCGTACTTTTCTTTTTAGGATTAGTTTTATCTTTCCTAATCGGATGGAAGAGAGGACTCGTCAATTCTTTATATCGTTTTTGCTTCATGGGTGGACTTGCGATAATTGCTTTATTTTGTGCACCAGCGTTCGCCAAATTTCTAGGTACGATTGATTTATTACCTATATTTAATTCTTTTGGCTATGCAGGTAACACATTTGTCATCACAAATACAGCGACAGGCGAATCGGCAACTATTTTGATTTCAAACGCCTTAGATACATTAACTCATTTAATAGAGGGATTATGTGAGCTTTATGATGTTACGGTAAGTGGTGATATGACAGCTTATGCTACAAATATTGCTTTATCCCTATTAGCGCTTGTAGGCATCATTATTTCTAGTTTACTCATCGTCAGTGTTGGTGGTTTTCTGTGCATTTTATTATGGCACTTAATATTTAAACGTTTTTTCCCAAAACGTATTAGGCGTTCGCATAAAAAACGTTGGTTAGGCGCTATATTCCATGTTTTAAGATATGTGCTTATTACTTGCATGTGCGCACTTCCAACTATTAGCATCGTCAATATTTTTGCTAAGGCATATCAAAAAGGTGCAACGGGTAATAGCGATAATCAACTTGCTGAGCAAATGAACGAATTCATTTCAGTTTACAATAATTCTGCTTTCTCAAATATATTTTTTAATTGGACTAGCGAAGATGGTATTTGGTCTTTCGATAGTTGGCTTATGGATTATTTCGTCGGAACTGGCACAGGTGATACGATTTATGACATCATATCACAAGCTGGTAGAACAGGCGGAACTATCATATCGAATGGAATAATTACTGACCAAGGCTTTAGCTTTGATAGTGCTATTTTTGCTGACGCTGATCTATTGATAGAACTTCTGGAAAGTTTTTCAGCGAGTGATTTAATCGTCTACGCTTTACCATTAGCGCTTTCTATCGCTATGAATCAGGAAGCGATGAAAGATTATATTGATCCTAGTTTGGTCGAATCGTTTGATTTCAATGTACAAGACGAGATCAATAATTTACAACTTATCGTGAGCGACGTCTATGATAGTGGATTTATCGACGCTTTTATTGAATACGATATCAATAATGAGCCAATTGGTTGGAAAGATATTAATAATATCGATATCGACGCTATTTATGAGCAATTATTAGCTACAGATTCTTATGGCTATTTCATGCGAATATTTGACACTATTTCACAAAGTGAACTTTTATCAAATCTCATCCCAATTGTCCTCTATAGCGTTTCTAGTAGCGGAGTGATAGGGGAAGAGGTTAGTGCTTATCTACCTGATACTATCGAACAATATAAAAATATCGATTGGGGCAAAAATCTCGCTATTATTTATGATTCGCTTTATGAATTGAATGAATTGGATCCTACTTTGCTTTCTAGCATCATAGAAGTGAGTGGCAGCAATACATCTACTGAAGACATAGCGGAAGGAGAAAACGCCAGCGACTTATCTTTTGTTGCTAATTTACTTAAGAGTGGTGACGAATTAAAACGTATTATCGTCGGCGAAACCGACCAAAACAATAATCCTATCGGCGTGGATGAATACGGCCGCACGATTACGACTGATAGTGATGGTAATTGGTTAGATGGTGCTGATTATTGTCTTTTTGATTCTGACTTAATTAGATACGCAATTGATGAATTAGTCAACTTATTAGCTACTAATTTAAATACAAATGAAGTTAACATCGATATGAATGAAATTGATTCGATTATCGCGAATATGAACGATGATCGTGCTTTCTATAATTTCAAAAAAGAATTTGGTGCTTTACTCGAATCGTTATCGACTCTTGGAAGATACGATTCAATCGTCGATTATTTATTGAATCCAGAAGATAACGACGCAATTATCTTTGATAATGAAGGAAATATCGTTTCTATCGATGATGAATTTATAGAGGGCATGGAAGTTGCACTTCCTACCATAGATAATTCTAAATTATTAAGTGTAATTATACCCGATGTCATCAAAGGGTTTATGGATGATCCTAGCATTCATAACACTTTATTGCAGGTTGGTTTAGATAGTAAAACGTTCGATTGGGAAGTAGACCATATAGGTGAAGAATTAAGCATTATTTTCTCGGCTTTAGATGGTGTTCTTTTTGTGAATGACTCATTTAATTCTGGTGTAGATGATGTGAGCAGTTCGCTTAAGATGATCGATGGGAATGAAGAATTATTGCTCAATTTGTTCGAAAGTTTTTACATTTCTAATATCATAAATCCTAAGACACGTGACGGCACTATGCGCACGATGAATTTCTATAATTGTTTAGGAAATATATACGAAAACTATGTTCCATATTTTGATTTTGATTCGACTGCTTTCGAAGTGACGAAATGGACTAATACTAAACTTTTAAATGGTGATTATGTTCGTGACCGTGATGGTAACATCTTATATGATGGAGAATTAGGATACATTATTAATTTCTTTGATACTTATGCAGAAAGCGGCATCTATGATGCTTTAAATAAAGAAGAGATTAGTAACGAAATAATTGGTCAACTTGAAACGACATATCATATTTCGAAGATTTTTAGTGCAATTGACATGAGCGAAGTGACGAAGTCTTCTATTGGTGATACATTTGACTATTATCTATCTTCGACAGGCATTATCGATATTGAAGATGGTATAACTTTTAATAACATCGTCGATTGGTCGAAAGAAGGACAAATCTTCGGAGAAATTTGTACGATAATCGGCAAATTCACGGAAAATATCAATGAAATTAATATATTCAATGTCGATTATTTAGATTTGCGTGCATTACTTGATGCACTCGTCGAATCACATATCTTCGTCGAAAAATCGAGTGGTGAATTCCTTTTCCCAATTTTTGTAAAAGATAAAATTCAATCTTCTTTTTCTAGTCTAACTGGCAAAGACTATTTTATCGATCCAGACGGGCTTGGATATGATGAAATGGACATTGATTTCTCTAACGTTTCTACCAAATTAGATTGGAAAGATGTTGAAACGCGTGTCGATGGCAATGGAGTAGATTTAAACTTTAAAATCACAGAATTAGTTCGTGCGTTAAACGAAGCAAAAAATCAATTAGGCATCGTTGGGAATACATTCAATCCTAGTGATATTTTATTGGATGAAAATCTTGATGACGCTCTTTTACGTGATGTCGTTTTATCTTTCAATGATGTGAGCGTTTTGCGTATTCCTTTATATCATATGCTAAATGATGCATTTGACACTTTAGAAGTTGGTACGCTGAAATTTGACAACGCAAACATTTCTTCTATCATCGCTATGAATTTAGATGAAAGAAAAGAGGAATTAAATATTCTTGTAGATATCATTTCTGATCTTAAATCATTTGGTCTCCTTTCTTCTGGTGCGAATGTGAATATAGACACGATCGCGAATGACTCACTAACTTTTAAAAATCTATTAGTGAAGATGTATGATTCTACGATTTTAAATACTTTTGAAAAAGGATATCGCATAGAAAATTCACTAACTTCCTTTGAGAATGTCATCTCTTATGTCGTTACTGAAGCTGGATTGAATGAATATATTGACGATAAGACGAATACGATTATCGGCATTGGTAACAAACACGCGGATGCGAGCAGCGTCGTTGAAGGATGGCTAGACACTGAAAATGATATCGGTGAAATTAGCCGTCTTATTGAAGTCATCATACATGCATCTGCTTTAGTGGACGAAGGTGAATCATTAACTATCGAAAATTTGGATGATTTCTTCTATATGTTAGATAAGGAAAATGGCGTCAATGAAGTTAGTAGTTTACTCCATTCGATAAATGACTCCAGGCTATTGTATTCAGCGCTCCCTAATGCCTTAGATACTGCTTTAACAAACGCTAATTCTACCGATATAGAAATATTAAAGGACGTCGATTTTTCTTTAGCTAATGTACACTATCGCGGCGATATAAAATATGAAAGTGGAGAAATAGACGTATTGGTAAAGATATTATTAAATCTTAAAGATTTAGAAAATGTCACATTTACTTCAATTGATTCCATAGATGAACAAACATTAGATATATTGGAAGACACGATGCTTAATATTCATTCTTCTAAAATTTTCCATCGTGCTGGACCAAAAGATAAAAACGTCAATGACGAAACTTTATTCCAAAATATTCTTTCATCTTCCTTAGATTTAGATGAAATGAATTCATTATTATATAATGAAAAATCACCGAAGGATGTTTATAATCGCCCATTATATAGCAACGCTTCTACTAAGATGCATTATCTCGTTCATAGTGCATTCCCAAGTGCGGTAAGTAATGATGATTGGTCATGGCAAGTAAACGAGATTAATGAATTATTCAATACGCTGAGCGAACTAAAAAAATTAGATGTTGATTGGGCAAATATCGACACGATTGACTACCGTAATGTCGATATGAAAGAAATTGAAAGTGCTATGTTGACGATGAATCGTTCTTCACTTCTTTATGATGGTGTGCCGAACATTCTTCAAATGATCGTCGATACAAATCCTTTCTCTACTACGTTAGATGATTTTATGTTCGATCTTAACAAGGCAAATGTTTATTATCATTATCAAAATGATAATTATGATGTTCCTTACCCAGAAGATGAAATTGTTCGACTTACAAGTATCATGACTAATTTCAATTCATTCTTGCCAGAAGAAGGTACGACAGAAGATATCTCTCTATCTTATGTTAATGAGAACATCGATGTGTTACGTAATATTTTAGTCGACACTTATCAATCAAATGTTTTTAATACTTTCGTTGGTAGTGAAACTCGAATTGAGAAGAATACGACGGTCTACGAAGACCTCATCGATAACTTATTAGCTACTATGAATTTTAAAGAAGATGTTTCTCCTGTTGGTCAAGATTCAATAGATGTCATCATTAGTATCGGTAATGCAAAAGCAGATAAAAATGTTATACGTGAAGGATGGCTCCCTCTTGGCGATGATGAAGGAGAAATAGAAAGATTACTCATGACTATTCAAAGTTCTGAACCTCTCATGGACACTAATGGTTATATTGCTTTTGATACAATGGAGTCACTTCTTAAGATGTCTGAAAATGAATCAGCCTTCCAAAATTTACTCGTTCACATCAATAATTCGCGTCTTTTATTTAGAATCATTCCTAATCATTTTGATGAAGCGATGAGCAACAGTGATTCTATTAGTGGTTTAGAAGCACTTTCAGATTTAGATTTTTCGACAGTGAATGTTCGTTATCAAGGCGATAAACCTTATCCAGAAAGCGAAATCAGAGCCATAACCGCTATCATGAACGATTTAAGAAATTTAAGAAATTCGCATTTTACAAATCTCTCTGAACTAGATTTAGACTTATTAGAAAAGACATTTATCGATATTCATTCATCAAATATTTTCCATCGCGCTGGACCGAATGCTAATTCTATTAATAAGCATAGTTTCTTGCAAACTATCATCTCTTCAATTTTAAAGATGGAAGACTTGCAGAGGCTCATTTACAATGAGAATTCGCCTAAAGACGTAGCTTTGTCTAATATTTACACTGACGGACAAACTAAAGCAATTTATCTCGCAGATTTAAATTTCCCATATGAAAGTCAAGATGCTTATCTTGACATGAATTATGATTTACAAAATCTAGAACTTCAAAAAGTTGTGGATGTTTTCCGCTCCATCAAATCTTTAAATTTGGCTGATGGCAATTCGATGAATGTTTCCTTGATTGACTTTAGCAATATAGGCGGTAATGAATTATATGAACTCATGTCACTCATGAATGAATCAGACACTCTTTATGATGGTGTTACGAATGTCATGTACTATTTTGTTAATGAAAATCCTTTCACGAACCAAGATGGCATTAATATCGATTTAAAGAACGCGAACATTTTCTACCATTACAGAGACGGATATGAAGCTAGATACGATGCAGCTGAATTGTATCGCATTAGCGAAATTATCGATCAAGCTAAACTAATTATGAACATCGACATTCATTCCATTAGTAACTTGTCACACGAAAACAATTCTTTAATTATCGAAACTTTAAAATTATTCCACGATTCAAACGTTTTGCACGCGGCTGGTCCAAAGACTGGATCTGATGCAACTATGTTCATCGATGTCATGTCTGAAATTTATGATGCATTAGGGCTATCAAGTTTAAATTATGATGAAAACGACGCTGGTGGATTGAATGCTAATGACTATCAATTACGCATATTGAACAACTATGAATCTACAAATGGTGTTTTAAATGGTGGTTCGTTCATCGCTGAATTAGACGATTTTAAAGTTTTATTAGACACGTTACACGACATGTTTAATGGCTCGACATTGTCGATTGAAGAAGTTGATGACTTAAATGGTTTGATTACTCATCTAGGTGAAGACGCTAACACGAAGATTTTTAAGCTTCTCGATAAAATTAATAATCTTGATTCTCTTGATAATATTTTACCTTCTTTATTTGCTACTCAATTTGATAATATTCCTCTTAGCAGTCAATCGAGCGGTACCGTTTATCATTTCAGTGATTTATTTGTCAATGATAAAGGGGAGAGCTTTGCAAATTACGATATCGGTCAAATATCGTATAGTGAAGATTTGATTCTTCTAGAAAAATTATTCGATATATTCCTCGATACTAGTGAAGCTACACCAACTTATGGTAGTTTCGACATCATGGATGCTAATTTCCTCGTAGAAAATAGAACTTTGTTCCCTGATTTATTTGATGTCTTATTTAATATTCACATTCTTGACGAAGTGGATGATGCATCAACACCTTCTTATTCTGGACATAGCCTATCTTTAAGTAACATATTTGAGTTATCGAACACGAATGAACTTTTCCTAACTGATAATACTAAGATGGGCTTAGCGAAGAGATTCTATACCTATAGTGTTAACGTAGACTTTGATGCAAGATTAGAAGGGACGTTGTTATCGAATTTCTTAAATGATTTCATCCTAGATAGCCAAGCATTTATGATGCTAAAACTGCAAGGCGGCTCCAATCTACTAGATTATCTTTCTTACTCAAATAAGATACTATCTCTCGAATTAACCCTTTCAAATGGTGAATTTGATTCTTATTTTGCTAAAGATATTTTCGTCAATTTCATCATCAATCCTATTTCCTTACGTATCGATAATTATATTAAAACTACTTCATCACAAAATTCAATTTTTGAAGGTTATAAGAGTATTATCATCGATGCGACGAACTTAAGTGCAGTAGATGAAAAACTTGTCACCTCAATTGTTAATACGATGGAACTAATTAATCATATGGGTGAAGATGTAACTTTACTCGCTGATACGTTAAAACTTTTAGATGATAACATTCTTGGTGACAGCCTCTATAGCGCTTATTATCATGATGATCTAGTAGATATTTATGCTGGCCAAGGCGTTGATTTCGCCAATTATGAAAAACCATTCTTAACTGAACAAGATAATTATTCTCAACTAGCAGAAGCAATATTATCAATTTAATTATGTATACATTCGAATCTTTTCATGAGGAAGAAATAGAAGTACTTAAGTCTAGGTTTATTGGGCTTTTGTGGCCCATTTCTAAAAAAAGTGAAGTAGTAGATAAATTAAAACTTGCTAAGGAAATGTATCCTAAGGCACGCCACTATTGTTATGCTTACAAATGCGGGATAGATAGATATGCATCTAGTGATGGTGAACCTCACAACACTTTTGCTAAACCAGTATTGGAATTATTTGATAAAAAGGACATCGATTATTGTCTATTAATCGTCGTTCGTTATTTTGGCGGTACTTTATTAGGGGCAGGAAGGTTACTTCGTACTTATGTCGATATTGCAAACCTTACTTTAAATAATGCTAAGAAAGTAGAACTCGTCGGTGGCTATAAATATAATCTAATCGTCAAATATGAAAAGCTCGCCGATTTTAAAAATGATAGTGATATTAAAATCATAGATGAAAAACATCACGATGAAGACGCTTCAATTACGATCATGTGTTTAAACCAAATATTTAGTAGTGACGGAATAAAGATAGTAAAGGAAGAAAAAATAAAATTAAAACAATAAACTACATGCATAAATTTAATGCGTGGGTATAATAGACATTGAATGAGGTGATAAATATGATTAGTGTCAATGAACTTAAATTAAGAAGAGAAAAAATATTTAATGCGATGGAAGATGAATCGATCGGTCTCGTCTTCGGCGGCATGGCAAAACTAGAGTGCGGTGATGACACTACTTATCCTTTTACAGCTAATCGTAATTTTTTCTATTTAACAAATATTACTCAAGAAGAATCTCTTATCATGTTCGTAAAGACAGCAACGGACAAAAAAGTAATTCTTTTTGTTAAAGAACCTAATGAAACGAAAGCGAAATGGGTAGGGAAGCGCTTGAGCGTCGAAGAAGCTAAATCTCTTAGCGGTATCGATAACGTCCTATTTTTTGATCATTTCTTTGAAAAACTTGCTTTGATTCTTGGTAAAGAAGCACAATACGGACTAATAGAGAAGGTGTACTTGGACAGTTCTAAAGAAGTAAAAATTAAGGAAAATTATTATCTAGAAAATTTAAAGGAAGATATCGAAAAAGATTATGGATTAGAGGTAATGGACCTTTCAAACACTATTATTCGCTTACGAATGGTTAAATCAGATGAAGAAATTAAAACTATAAAAGACGCCATCAAAGTGACGAATGTCGGCTTAAACGCTATTATGAATGTTTTAGAACCAGGTCTTTATGAATATCAAACGGTTGCTTTATTCGAATATATAATCAAAGATTATGCGAATGCAAATCTATCCTTTGCTACGATTGCCGCAAGTGGAAAGAATGCGACTATTTTACATTATCCAACACCTTTAGCAAAACTAAAGGATAACGATTTAATTTTATTTGATTTAGGTGCTGAGGTAGAAGGATATCATGCCGATATTTCAAGAACTTATCCAATCAACGGTAAATTTAATCCTGAACAAAAACAAATTTATGATATCGTCGTCAGATGTAATAAACATATCATCGATTTCATTAAACCTGGTCTAACATTAAAAGATTTACAAGATGAAACGGTGAAATTCTATCAAGACGAACTTTATAAAATTGGTTTAATAAACGAACCAAAAGACGTTTTTAAATATTATTATCATAGTGTATCGCACCATCTCGGGTTAGATACACATGACGAAAGTGATCGTAGCACTCCTTTAGAACCAGGTAACGTCATCACTGTTGAGCCTGGATTATACATAGAAGAGATGGGCATCGGTATTCGTATAGAAGATGATGTATTAGTGACAGAAGATGGTTCTCTCAATTTGAGTAGCGACATCAAAAAAGAGATGAACGATTTAGAAATCATCTTCCATAATCGCGCTTCTTAACGAATATTTTTTGCTTTAATCTTTTTATTTATAAAGTAGGCTGTTAACGATATAGTCACGATAGAAATACTTATCACGATAACCGCTATATATGTTTCTGGTGAGCGAAGCATTACTTCTAACCAATTTGCGTCTTGATTGGTTTCGTAATACGCAACGATTTGCATCCATTTCTCGTATGCATTAATACGAACGGAAGGGTTTAACCCATCATAACTCGACCCATTTTGAATGTATTCTTCGTAAGAAAAATCATTGATAAATATATCCGTGAGCGCGTCTTTATCGCCTTCACTCAAAGCATTATAATCATCGATGAGATCGTTATATGCATCAATGTATTGATCGCAAGTTCTATATGTCGCTAATTTATTAGCAAATATTTGAGCAGGGCTTAATTCCTCATAAACGTAGATGGGAAAACTTACTGGTGTCACATTAACAGAGTTGCTTGTCACTATTACATCAATTCGCCCAATTTCATTTAAGATTGTGCCATTTTGAATGCTTAAAGTATAATTGCTGACGATAGCGGTGGGATTCGTGTAAGAGGCTTGACTAATCGATAGATTAGAAGCGTCAAATTTATCGCCGACATGATAATAAGTTGTGCGAGGCATATCGTTTATTAAAAGGTAATCATCATAAGGAGTGTTGTAATTTTCGCCAGAGACGCGAACGTTATCTAAAGATAATTCGTAATTTTTACTCCCAGGCCTAATAGATTCATCACCTAGTGCCCATTTAAAACGAATTGGTCCATTTTTAGTTTCTTCAGGAACATCTAAACTAATATGTGTTCTAGAAGTGTATTTTTTGTTTATAAAAGGGGTGCCATCTTCATTTAACATTGGTTCATATGAAAGACCATGGTCAACACTATAATAAACATCGAGAGTAAGGTTTGTGTTCATCATCGTATCAAATTCTAACTTTGATGCATTATTGACATCAAAATCCATCTTAATCTCTTTATTAGCAATACCGTATGAGTATAAGCGCATTCTAGCAGTCAACCCATCTATCGAACCTGCTTTAGTTTCTGAAATATTACCATCAATAATCCATTGTTGGCCTTCTGGACCTACAGTTACTGTTCCTTCATAATTTGTTCCTTTTTCATAATCAAATCCAGTGGAATAGATAGTGGTCGAAATAGGCGTTTCTTCGGTTGTGTTATTTACCTCAATAGTAAAAGATGTATAGGTAACTTTTTCTTCCTTCGCTATGACGTGAACTTCAATCGTACCAGGTTTATCAAGAATAGTTCCGTCAACGATACTTAATTCATATGTTTCAACCGGTTGAACATTAGTGCCATTAGCTTTATTGATTACGAGACCTTCGCTACTAAAGGGTTCACCGCGTGTATATGATATTTTACTTGGTAAAGATGCAACTTCTAATCGTCCGTTTGCACTTGGACGTATATCGATAGTGTTTTCTATTAAACAAGGCTCATCTGTTGTGACATTTGCTACTCCGTCTCCCCAAATAGCGTTAGCCCATTCTGGGTAATCGATGAATGGATTTCTATTGTATTGGATATTATTAAAAATAAGATTGTTTCTATGTATTTCAAATTGATCGACTGGATCAAGTTCATTCCATTCGAGAAGAACTTCTAAATTACCAATGGTATTTTCGCCTAAATTATCTAATCCAAATGCTAGATGCAAATCCTCATCATATCTCGTAGCCATATAAAATAGGGCACGAGCAATATCGCCTTTAACCTCATCAAGAGGTTCATAAATCTTGACAGTCGAATTACCGTTTTGATATCCAGTATAGCCTGTTTGATTATAAGGAGTATCACCGATGAGTTGAGTGTTATTATTTGCATTCCCATACATTAAGTTATTATGGCCATGTTGATTATTTTTCTCGTCGCTAGCAAATAGATGATGTAAATCGGTTCCTTTGCCTGCCGATGTATCGAAGCTACCTAAAGATTGCGCCCAAGTGTGTTCTCTATCAAATGTTCTATCGTTACTATTCAACCAATATTTTTGAGCAGTGGGAAGAAAATTATCGTTACGATACATGATTCTCATGTATGGATTATCATTTTTAATAGCATTAAAGTCATAATTCAATAATTCTTCATCAGTTAATGGTGATTGAAGATAATCTCTATCAGTTATAATCATCCATTCAAATGCTTCTGCATAACTAATAGTAGTATGATCATCGATTATGTCACTAAGAGATGTTAACAATTGTTCGCCACTTAAATTAACTATAGAAGAATAATAATCTTGAATTTCATCAGCGCTTGTATCAGTAGAGTCAATATTTTCGCTCGCTGCATTAGCAATAAACTGTGGAGATGGATTAAAAGAGGATAAAAGAGTGAATAGTGTAGCAATCGCTACTAGAGGAATAAATTTAAAAGTCATTTTTTTCATACCTACAATTATCAAGTATTTTTTTCTTAAAGTCCACGACGAAAAAACTATATCATAGATAAAGTTTTA
>CALVPP010000004.1 GCA_944351395.1 uncultured Bacilli bacterium | reverse complement strand
TACCAAGGAAGAAAAAGCGACCCCTAGGGGTCAATCAATAATGCATCCCTTGGATACATATATTGTTAATGAGATAATTAAATTGTAATGGAAAATGTCCTTTAGTCCATATTAAATTAGCATTCAATAATTTGATTGGTATAAATCATTCAAAATGGATGACAATTCTTCTATAATTAGAAGCATGAAAAGATATGTATTAGCTATCGATCAAGGGACGACCTCTTCACGTGCTATTTTGTTTGATAAAAATGCCGAAATGGTCGATATGGCACAAAAAGAAATTAAACTCATTTTTCCTAAACCGGGATATGTAGAAGTTGATGCATTAGACATTTGGCTTTCCGTCATAGATGTCATAAATGAATTGTTTGTTAAATCAAATATCACATTTGATGATATCGATTGCATAGGCATAACTAATCAAAGAGAAACAACTGTTCTTTTCGATAAAAATGGCATGCCGCTTAGCAACGCTATCGTATGGCAATCAAGACAATCACTCGATATTTGTGAAGAGATGAAAACGCATGAATCTTTTATATACGAAAGAACTGGTTTAAAACTAAATCCTTATTTCAGTGCTTCAAAAGTTCGATATTTACTCGATAAAATTCCTAATGGCCAAACAAGAGCAGAAAATGGTGAAATTTTATTCGGAACAATCGATACGTGGCTCATCTATAAAATGAGTATGGGTGAAAAGCATGTGACAGATGCTTCAAACGCTTCTAGAACATTGCTTTATAATATTCACACTAATGAGTGGGATGATGAATTACTAACTTTATTCAATATCCCAAAAATTATGTTGCCGATTGTCTTACCGAGTAGTGGATTGTTTGCTACTGCAAAATTCTTTCATGTAGATACACCAATATGTGGTGTAGCAGGTGATCAACAATCATCACTATTTGGTCATGCATGCTTTAAGAAAGGTGAGTACAAAAATACTTATGGAACTGGATGTTTCATGCTACTTAACACTGGAAAAGATATAATTAAGTCGCAAAATGGCTTACTTTCAACTGTCGCATGGAAAATAGGAGACGAAGTAACTTACGCCTTAGAGGGTAGTGTTTTTGTTGGCGGAGCTGCTGTTAGTTGGCTGCGTGACGAATTAAAAATAATTAAAACACCTGACGAAACAGAAGAAAAAGCTCGATTAGCGATTAAAGAAGACGACGTCTATTTTGTCCCTGCGTTTGTCGGATTGGGCACGCCTTATTGGGACGATGATGTAAGAGGAGCTTTTTTTGGTTTAACACGCGATAGTGATAGGAACACCATCATTAGGGCGACTTTAGAAAGTATTGCTTATCAGTGTTATGACGTTATAAAAACTATGGAAGAAGAAATAGATTTTGAAATGGGAGAGGTGAAAGTTGATGGCGGTGCCTCTAAGAATAATTACATCTTAGAATTTCAAGCGGGTTTATTAAATAAAACCATTAAAAAACCTAAGACATTAGAAGTTACTGCATTAGGAGCATGTTACTTAGCGGGCTTAGCGACTGGCTTTTTCCCATCACTACAACATATTTTAAAGTTGCATAGTTATGAAAAAATAATAGAACCCAATATGGATGAAAGAGCAAGGGAAAAACATTTAGACGGATGGCATCGTGCTATAAAAGCCGCGGTAGCGTTTAAAAAGGCTTAATTATGAATCATAAAATAACTATAATCGCACCTACAAATTTATATGAAAAAATATTAAAAGAATATCGTGAAATCGATAAATTTTTAGATGTGAAACTTTATTCAAAAAACGAATTAATTGATATGTTTTATGGTAAGATTACAAACGAAGCGTTTTTTAAATTAATTGAACATTTTCATCTGAGTTACGACGAAGCTAAAAATATTGTAGAAATATTACCTTATATTGCACTTGATGAAAACGATGCTCGATTAATGAGATACGTTAAAATGAAGAAATTTCTTATTGATAAAAAACTTATACATTACTCACATATCCTTAATCAATTAGAAGGATTAGATGTAAAAGTGTATGGTTATAGTAAATGTGATGAAACGTTATTGCACATATTTAATAATCTACGCATTAATACAGAATTTATCGGCAAAACCTCTCCTAAAATTAGGCAATTCAAATATTATCAGTTTCATGATATTGATGATGAATTAAATTTTGTCTTCAATAAAATTGGTGATTTATTAAATGATGGTATCGAGCCAAAAAACATAGCCATCTATGGTCTTAATGATTCATATATTGTTCCTTTTGATCGCATTAATAAGAATTATGGTTTTCATATTTGTTTTCCTAAAAATATGCGACTATTATACACACAATTTGCTAAAAAATTATTTAAGTTAGACCAATTTAATGAAGCGGGAATTGATAATTTAAAAGTTGATAATTACGACTATTTTAGTGAAATTTGTGATTTAGTGAAACCTATATTAGGTTTATCAATATCTACTATAGAACAAAAAAAGCTTATAAAATCTATCTTAAAGAATTCATTTGTAAAAATAGAAGGCGATTTTAGCGAAATTAAAATCATCGATGATTTAGATTCTTTTAAAGGATCTCACCTCTTTATTTTAAATTTTGCTCAAGGTGCGTTTCCTCGGGTTTTTGAAAATAGCTTCATCGATGAAGATCTAAAAGACAAACTACATATGACGAGCGATCTTACTTTGACGAATTTTGAAAAAGACAAGTGTATAGAATACATTAATAACTTACCGAATGTTTTTATTTCTTACCATATTTATGACGACGTAGTAAATAATCCTTCCAACTTAGCGACTGAAAATTCTATATGCCCGTCTTTGTGGTCACCTATAAATCTATATTCTATTAATGAAGCCAAAAATAATTACGCAAAGTTACTGGATAGAAAGATGTTATATAACGAAATAGATGCTAATTTGCTCGGATATGAGCGTCTTTTAGGCAAAATTGATTATGATACTTATGATCATAGTTTTCATCATTTCAAGTTGGATGAAAATTTATTATCAAAAAATATCTCTTATTCACACATTAAAACTTATTTTCAATGTCCTTTTTCTTATTATGTTAAAAATGTTTTAAAAGTTGATGACAATATAGAGCCATCCTTCAGTGCAAAAGTTGGAGAATTAGCGCATCAAGTTCTCGAAAAAATTGATCAAAATATTGACTACCAAAGTTACATTGACGAATGTGAGAAAAATGTTATTTGGAAACCAGAAGAAGAAATTTTATTACCTAAAATTAAATCTATTATTCTTTACGATGTGCAATTTTTAAAGAGATTTATCACGCAGATTTCTTCAAAAGTCACGATGGATAAAGAGAAAGTATTCATCGTTCCTTTCGATAAAGGCGTTAATCTTTATGCTAGAATTGACAATGTTTTAAATTATTCTGATAATCACTACATCATCATAGATTATAAAACTGGTATGAATGATTTTTTTGATGAATCTTTAGCAAAATATGGTCTCTCGCTTCAACTACCTTTTTATAGTTTAGTGTTATCAAAATCTAATCAATATAAAGATAAAACATTAAATGGCATTTATATTAAACCTCTAATACCATCCGGATTGAAAGGTAATGAAAAGAAAATTAAAGAAGCTGTAGATTTACTCTCTTTTAATGGATTGACCTTTTTGGATGAGAGCACAGAAAATTTGGACACTTCTATTAAAAATGGATTATCTAAATCACCATATATAAAAGGTCTAGAAAAAGATTATACAATTGATAGCAAAAAAAAGATTTATCAAATGGAAGAGAAACGTACGATGGACGAACAAACATCTAAATTACTTAAAGACGCCTTTGATCATATTAAACTAGGACAATTTCCAATAAGAAGTTATCAAAAGAACGCTTCTAGTAATCTTAGTTGCACCTATTGTACATATCGCGATATATGTTTTAGAAGAGATGAGGATATTCAAACATTATCAAGTGTAGAAAGTGATGAAGAAGATGACTAAGATACAGTTTGAAAAAGAACAATTAGACGCAATTAACGCAAGAAAGGGGCATTTTCTAGTGAGTGCTTCGGCTGGAAGTGGAAAAACGAGTGTGCTCGGACAAAGAGCGACTAATATCATCTTAGAAGGTACCCCTGTTAAAAGATTGCTCATCTTAACCTTCGCAAAAAAAGCAGCCGGGGAAATGGCTGAAAGAATTAAAAAGAATTTAATTGAAAATGGTAGATTAGATCTAGCAAACGAGATTGATTTAGCTAATATTCAAACGTTCGATGCCTTCTCTTTGGTAATCGTCAAAAAATATCATAACTATCTTGGCATCGATAGTGATGTCAATGTTTTGGACACTACTGTAGCAGAAGTTTTACGCAAGCGATATTTAGATGAAATATTTAATAGATTATATAGTGAACAAAATGAAGACTTCATTAAATTAATCTCACATTTTGTTTTGAAACAAGATACGAACTTAAAAGCGAATATTCTTTCAATATATAAGAAAATAGAACTAATAGTTGATGAGAAGGATTATCTAGAAAACTTTGAAAAGTATTTCTTTTCTAAACAATACATTGAAAAAATTATTCAAGACAATTTTGATGACGCTAGGCGATTGTTAAAAGAAGCTATATGTATTTTGGAAGATGAACACGATGAAGCATTAATCAGCGCCATTAAATATATCCAATCATTTTATAACGCTAAAAATCATGACGAACTACGTTTATTGTTCTTTAACAAATCGAATTTCCCAGCTAAAGGAAGAAAATGGTCAGTTGAGCTTAAAAACGCTCATAGTCTTGCTAAAGCTAAATTCAGTGAAGCAGAAGCTTATTTTATAGACGTGGACAATTACGATAACACTATCAATTCATTCCTTGAAAATCGAAATGAAGCAAAGATTATCATCGATATCGTAAAAGAATTATTTGAAAAGTTTTTATCGTTTAAAAAAATGCATAATATTTATGAATTCGTCGACATATCAAAAATGTTTATTCGCCTTTTAGAAATGGATGATGTTCGTGAAGAAATAAAAAATAAATTTGATTACATCATGATTGATGAATATCAAGACACATCCGATATTCAAGAACGCGCTATGAATTTACTAGATAATGATAATGTTTTTCAAGTCGGCGACATTAAACAGTCAATCTACGGATTTAGAAATGCAAACCCTAGTATCTTTTTGAATAAATTTAACGATTATCAAAAACAAATAGGTGGAAAGTTAATCTCACTAAATAAGAATTTTAGATCATCTGCTGAAGTCATAGAAATGAATAACTTCATATTTTCTAAAATCATGAAACCACCATTGTCAAATTTTGATTATACCCCACTTCATATCATGCAAATAGGTAACGAAAAGAATTGCTGTAATGATGATGGTCTTAAGATTATAATTTACAATAAATCTAATAATAATAAAGAAAAAGAAGCTCACATTATCGCTCAAGATATATTATTAAAAATGAGACAAAACCACTCGTTATCTTATAAGGATTTTGCTATTTTAACACAAACTAAATCTAATTTTGATATTTTAAAAAAGATTCTTACAACTTACGCTATTCCGTTACGTGCAGAATATGATCCTAAAGTTGATGATGAAGATACATATGTAGTTATCAAAAATCTTTTTGAATTGATTAATATATATAGTGATAATACAAAAAAAGCCACATATTACCATCGATTTGTATCGGTTTTACGTTCTTTTTTATACCAAGTGTCGGATGAGAACTTATCATCATTTGCTAAATTGAAAAATTATTCTTCTTTTGAATTAGAACATGTTTTAAATGAATTAAATTCCAAAAAAGATGCGTTGTCATTAGGCGATCTAACACTACTTATATACGATAAATTTAATTTATATGAAAAAGTTAGGACAATTCCAAATATTAGCCGTTCATTTACCATTTTAGATAAAATATATCATTTTGCTGTTTCTTTCGATGATCTAATGATGAATCTCAATGACTTAGTTCTCTTCTTTGACGATTTAAATAAGTTCGATATTAGCTTGCAAATTGATGATAATAATACAAGTAATAATGTCGTGAAACTTATGACAATTCACGCATCTAAAGGCTTAGAATTTCCAATCGTTTACTTTCCATATTTGGATCTCAGGGGAAAAAACGATACAGACACTATATCATTCGATGCTGAGTATGGTTTGTTTTTGCCAAATTATGATTACTATTATTTGCGTAGTCCACTTAAAATTGTGATCGATAAGAAAATAAAAAGTGAACTTGCTAGAGAAAAATTACGTGTATTTTATGTTGGACTTACCAGAGCGAAAAAGAATAATGTATTAATAATTCCAAAAAATACAGTTGAGACTCCTAAATTGTTAGATTCTTCTACATCTACATTTTCTCGATATGTCAATGCTTTTATTTTTGATAAAGAAGGTTCTTATGATCCAAACCTAGACATCACGTCAATAGATGATAGTTCATTAGAAAAATTTTCTTTTGTGAATGAAGAATGTAGACAAATTGTCCCTCATCAATTCGTATTGAAAGATATTTTAGTTCCGACTGTCCAAATGAAAAAATCACTCAGAGCGAGCAAAGAATTAGATGCTGCGGATTCTAATATTCTTTCTCTTGGTGAAGAATTGCATTCATACATGGAATATGTTGATTTTAAAAATGCTAATTTAGATTTTATTCTTGACGAAAAAAAGAAAGATATCATCCATCAGTTCCTTAAATGCGATTTATTCAAAAACGCTAATAAAGCAGTAGCGAAACATGAATTTAGGTTTTTTGATGAAGAAAATAATGTGCACGGTATAATTGATTTACTTTTAATTTATGATGACCATATCGATATCATCGATTATAAATTTGCAAATATTGATGATGAAAGTTATGACGAACAATTAAAAATTTATCAAAATTATATAAAAAAATTGACAAATCTACCTGTCAAGATGTATCTTGCTTCAATAATTAAAGGGCGTGTGAGGGAAGTAAAAGGATGAAAAATGTATTTTTAAATCAAGAACAAATAGCGAATATTATTAAAATAGCGAAACTCGAAAATAAAGTTGATGCTGAAGCATGTTTTAAAATTTTTTACGCCTCTGTTCAAGCTGTTATTTCCTTAAAAAAAGATAAAATTATACAAGAACAACAAGTGATAAATGTTCATATTATCCTTCAATACGTCTTAGGCGAATTAGTTTACGTTTACGAACGAAATCAAGAAAAATTATTAGCTATCGATGATTTAATTTCGATTGTAAATCGCGTAGTAGACAAATATGTTTCTATTGAACTCTTTTCTATTAAAACACATGGTGAATACTCTCGTTATTCACCTGTTGTTACAAATATCATGACGATGATTTCTTTTATGCTTTCTAGCATTCCTTCCTTGAAGGAAATGATGAAAAATGAAATTAGAGTGGACATTTTAGAAAAAGTTTTATTCTTAGCAAAGTGTACTATAGATCTTTTGGTTGCTGGATTTGAAACAGAAGCTTTTTCTACTTGGAGAACTTTACACGAGAGCGAATGTATTCTTATCGTGCTTTCTAGCACTAGTAAAAAAGGTATGGATTCGTATTTAAGACATATAATCTATAACATCGCCTTTAGAGATGGCATAAAAGATAAGTCTGAACAAGATAAAATTTTTATCGAAATTAAAGAAAAGATGAAAGAACATGATTTAAAGAGTAAGGATATGAAAAAGTTCATCGAATATGGCTGGCTATATGAGGCAACTGATACGACAAAATTTGAGAATTTTAAGTTGAACTTTCGAAACGGGTTAGAAGTTGCTGCACATCTAGGAAACTATAATAAATGGTATGAGATGAGCTCAGAAATTGCTCACTCATCGCCTTTGTTAATTTATTCTAGAAAAGTTTATTTTGCTAAAGTAACTATCCTAAATTTGTTCGAATCTTTTTTCCGTATAGAAAAAATATTTACATCTGTTTACACTAATAATCTTGACCAAATTAAATGCAAAAAATATTTAGATATGCGTAATGAATACATGGATGATATTCATAATATTTATGAGGATGAAAAGAAAAAGTTCCTCGAATTAACGAGGAACTAAGATTACTCTTCGTAACAAGAACCACCGATGAATTCTCGCATCAACGAATTACAAGGAACAAATTTATCATCGATATTTTCAAAGAATTTATAAGTGCGTATAAGTCTTTCGACCATCGGATAAAATTCACTATTTCGATCGACGTTATTGAGCAGTGGCACAGCGTATTTTTTCATAGCTGATATCTCATAAGATAATAATGAATTAAAGACGAAATTTGCACCTTCTTGTGTATCGTAAATCCACTTAAATTCGCCCATACGAACACTTGGCCACATCTTAATCGTGTCGATAGCACTAGCGTTACGGGTGCGGTTATCGCGTATGATGCGGCGCAATAGACGCAAATCGGTTAACGATAAAGGATTATGGTTGTCGATATTAATTTGTGCTTGTGGAGCGATATAAATCTTATATTTTTGATGTTTGGGGATGAGATGGGTCAATTCTTCATTTAGAGCATGAATACCCTCGATGATGATTGGTTCATCATGACCGACTTTTAATTTACGACCTTTGACACGTCTGCCTAAAATAAAGTCAAATTTAGGCAATTCAACTTCTAATCCGCTTATGAGATCTGACATGTTTTGGTTGAATAATTCAATGTCAAGAGCGTAGATACTTTCTAAGTCCGGTTGACCATTTTCATCTTTAGGTGCTTTATCGCGCGGCAAATAATAATCATCGATTGATATTCTAATCGGTTTAATGCCTCTGCTAAGAAGTTCCGTTCTTAATCTATTAGAGAAGGTCGTCTTTCCAGAACTAGATGGACCAGCGATACAAATGAGACGAATATTATCGATATTTTCTTCAATTTGATCACCTAATTCGACGAGCATTTTGTTGTGCCTTGCTTCACACATGTTAATAAAATCAGTCGAGCCATCTTGTTCAATATGATGGTTGATACCAGCTATGGAGTCAGCGCCAGCGATACGCCCCCAAATATGCATTTCTTTTAAAACTTTTCCAAATGTTGGAGCATCTTCAAAAACTGGAATCTCACCCTTAGTTTCATATCTCGGATATTGGAAAAGAATACCAGGCAAATATAAGCGCATTTGCCATTTTTCAATGAAACCAGTTGACGGCATTAAAGCGCCATACATGTAATTTTTATAGCCATCACATTCATGATAATGGCATGTTTCTTCTGGACGGTAGGGGAGAATTTCAATCTTATCTTCATATCCCTCTTCCTCATAAATCTTTTTAATTTCATCTTTTGAACAACGTTTTAGTTCAATAGGATAATCAGCCTTAACTATTTTTTCCATCTCAGCCTTAATTTCTTCGACTAATTTGCTGTTCACTGGGATAGATTTGTCTAATATCTCTAAGAAAATAGAACGTGAAACATTATAAGATAGTCTAATTTTTGTCTTTGGATATAGACGATAAAAAGCCATGCATATAAGGTAACGTAAAGAATTCTCATAAAATTGACATGTTTCGCGATCGCTAAGATCGACCCATGTCACGATAGCGTCATGATTTACTTCATAAGTTAAAGGACGTACGCGCCTATCGACTCGAGCAGCATAATATTTGTGCTCTCCTTTTGGCATGATGTCGAGCAAGCGTACTGGGGCATCATAAATTTTTTGTTCGCCCTCAATCAAAAGAGTGAAAGACATTTTATAAACCTCGCTTTCTTGTTTGTTGCAATCTATATATTAGCATAAAAGACATAAAATAAAATGAATTTCTTCTTTTATATCTGAACCCTTTTTCTTGAAAATACTACCTTATCAACATAAAATATTTTTTGTTAATTGATAGAGGTTTTTAAAAATGGAAAAGAAGACGATGGTTTACATCCAGAGTGGTGGTCCTACACCAGTCATCAATACTTCGCTTTACGGCGCGATAAAAGAAGCGAGAAAACATAGTGATAAAATAAGCGCTATCTATGGTTCTAGATATGGTATTGAAGGTTTAATTAATGACAATCTCATAGATATCAACGCAGAAGATGAGGAAGATATTGAATTATTGCTACAAACGCCAGGAGCAATTCTTGGTACTTCACGTTTTAAATTACCGACGGATTTTCATGATCCAATTTATTTGACGATTCTAAAAACTTTAGAGAAACATAACGTGGGTTATTTATTCATCAATGGCGGCAACGATTCGATGGATACATGTTATAAATTATCTTTGCTTTTCAAAGAAAAGAACGTAGATATTAAAGTCATTGGTGTTCCTAAGACGATAGATAATGATTTAGCGTGTACTGATCATTCATTAGGCTTTCCAAGCGCGGCAAAATGTGTCATTAACGTCGTTCAATCTATCGCGATTGACGCAGCAAGCTATAGAAAAGGTAAAGTATTCATCATCGAAATTATGGGTCGAAATGCTGGTTGGCTAACTGCCACTGTCGATTTGCTCGATGAAGATATGCGACCTGATTTGATTTATCTACCAGAACAAGATTTTGATTTAGAAAATTTCTTACGTCGAGTAAAAGAAATTCATGACCGCGATGGATATTGCATCGTCGCCATTTCAGAGGGCATCAAGTTTGAAAGACAAAATCAATCTTCTTTTGTCGATGCGTTTAACCACGCTCAATTAGGAGGATTATGTAATGAACTTTGTCAAATAGTGGAGTCTCGTCTTCATATTCCAACTCGTCCTATTGAACTTAGTTTATTGCAAAGAGCTAATCCGATGACGATAGCGAAAGTCGATCAAGACGAGGCGAAAGCTATTGGTTCTTTAGCAGTAAAATCAGCTTGTGAAGGAATAAGCGGACAAATGATTGCTATTAAACGCGATTCTAGCGAACCATACAAAGTCGAATTTGTCATTGAAGATTTATGCAACATTGCAAATACCGAAAGAACCTTACCTTTACAGATGATTTCTAATCATGTTGAGATGGATAAATCTTATCGTGAATATCTTAAACCATTAATCGATGGCGAGACCGATATTAAATGGGAAAATGGCATCTTAAAATATTCGAAATTTAAATACGTAAAAGTTAAGTAAAAATTAAACTCCTATAATTGTTTTTTATCAGTAAAAGGTGTGCTATCATATATATATGAAAGCCGCCTTTTTAAAATTGATTCATTTCAAATATCGTACATTTCTAGCATCGTTGTTAGGAATTGTCATATTTTTATGTTTTATCCCTTTTTTCTTTACAGGAAATATGAGTTATGCCCTAGGTTGGCTAGTTGGTATCATTTTTAGTTCAATTGCACTATTTTTTAGTGAACTTAGTGCGAGCATGACTCTTGCTAGAAAACACTCTTATTTTGGAGTGATGTTTCTATTTATGCGTCTTATTATTTACGCTGGTGGATTATTAATTGGTGCTTTTGGAACGTTTTATTTTTCTTTTGAATTTATCAACTTTTTCTTCGTGCTCGGAGGTTACTTATTCATACATTTAGTGTTCATACTTTTTACTTATTTTTTGAAAGAAGGTAGCGAACATGTTTGATCACTTTTTTGAATTTAACATGCCAGGCGAGGTCATCGTCTCTTTAATTGCTATCGGACTTATTATCCTATTCGCTATCGTCATCTTTTTCTTAGCTAGAAAGCAAGATCCATTGAAAGCACCTAAAGGTATATTGCTCATCGCTGAATTAGGTGTGAGAAAGGCAGATGACTTAGTTAAGAGTTTCTGCGGGACGAGAAATCAGAATTTAGGAGCATATGTCGTAAGCGTAGCAGTTTATCTTGGTCTATGTTTCTTCTTGGGCATGACTGGTTTACCTGCTCCTGTGACGAACATGGCTATTCCGCTTACTCTCGCATTATGCACGTTCGCTCTTATTCATTTCACAGCGATGCGTTACAATAGATGGAAATATTTTAAACGATTCATCGACCCTTTGCCGGTGTTTTTGCCGGTAAATCTCATCTCGATGTGGTCACCAATTTTATCTTTTGCTTTCCGTTTATTCGGTAACGCTCTTTCTGGTTACATCGTCTTATCTCTCGTCTATTGGGCACTAGAACATTTGAGCGCGCTTATATTTTCTAGTCTTCCTGCTGGCGTAAACACCCTTTTTATCGCTCCAATCATTACACCAGTATTACATCTTTACTTCGATGTTTTTGCTGGTTTTATACAAATTATTGTCTTCGTCTTTTTGTCATTAATTTTTATCGCACAAGAACAACCAGATGATGATTTAGCACAAGAATTAGCATTAACAAATTATAAAGAAAGGAGGCCAATCTAAATGGAATTACGTTACATCGCCGCAGCCATTGCTATTTTAGCTGGTGCTGTATCTGCTGTCGCTGATGGTATCATTTGTATGCGTTCAGTCGATGGAGTCGCTCGCAATCCAGAAGCGTATTCGAAAATTCGTACGACGATGATTCTTGGCTGTGCTCTATCAGAGACGACAGCTATTTACGCTCTCGTCATCGCCATTCTTATCTTATTCATCTAACATTAGGGAGGTATTCGTTTGTATTTCGTTCACTTAATATTCTTTTCTAGTGATGTGCCTGTCAGCGGGGATGATATCATCGGAAAACTCATTCCTGACTTATGGTCGTTTCTCGTTCAATTCATTGCCTTTATCGTCCTTATCATCGTTGTTACATTTCTCATTTATAAGCCCGTAAAGAAGATGCTCAACAAACGAAAAGAACACATCGAAAAGACGATTAAAGACGCTGATGAACAACTTTTTGATGCAAAGAATAAAAATGCTGAAGCGTCGCAAAACATTAAAAATAGTTACGCTGAAGCAGATAAAATTATTTCTAATGCTAAAAAAGAAGCTAAAAAACAAAGTGAAGTTATTTTGAATGATACCGAAGAGGTTTTAAAAGCGAAGAAAAAACAAGCGGATGCTGATATTGAAAAAGCTAAACAATTAGCAAAAGAAGAAATTAAAAAAGATGCAGTGGAAATTGCTTATCTCATGTCGGAAAAAATTTTGGAGCGTGAAGTGAAAAGGGAAGATGATGATAGAATCATCAATAGTTTGCTTGGGGATGATGACAAATGATAGATGAAGCGAGTACAAAATATGCGATTGCTCTGCTTAGTGTCGCAAAAGAGGAAAATGATTTGGAATCATATCTAAATGAGGCAAAAGATATGAGACATGCTCTTTTAGAAGAACCAAATTATTTAAGACTTTTAGCTTCTTATCATTTATCAAATGAGAAAAAATGCGAGTTGATCGATAAAACATTTAATAGTTATCGTTCAAAACCTCTCATCAATTTGTTAAAGCTCGTGACAAAAAACGGACGTGCAAATAAATTTGTCTATGTTTTAGATGATTTCATCCATCAGGCTCACCTCAATTTAGGAATTAGAGAAGGATTTGTTTTCTCAACACGCCTTTTAGATGAAGGTACGATGAAAAAGTTTAATCGTTTCGTACTCCAAAAAACAGGCTACCAAGTCTCTTTACAAAATAGAATCGATGCCCGTCTCATAGGTGGTTTTAAAATAGTTGTCGGGGACAAAGTATTGGATATGTCTTTAAAAACACAATTAGATGAAATGAAAAATAAATTAGTCCAAGGAGGAAAAAACCATGAAAGTTGACGTGAATGAAATCAGCGCTCTCATAAGAGAACAAATAAAAGAGCATGAAAATGTCATCCATAACGAAGACGTCGGTATGGTTTTAAGTGTTGGAGATGGCATCGCCTTAGTCTATGGTTTAGATGATGTCATGTTAAATGAGTTAGTTTCCTTCGAAAATGGCAGTTATGGTCTAGTTTTAAATTTACAAGAAGAATATGTTGGTATCGTCGTTTTAGGCGATGATTTGACAATTAAGGAAGGCGATAAAGTAAAGAGGACAGGACGACTTATCGAAGTAGGCGTTGGTGATAATTTTTTAGGGAGAGTAGTAGATGCATTAGGAAGACCGATTGATGGCAAAGGAGAAATTCGTTTCTCTAAGAGAAGAACAATCGAGCGCATTGCTCCTGGTGTCATGATGCGTTCATCGATAAATGAACCATTAGAGACTGGCATCAAAGCAATCGATGCAATGATTCCCATCGGTAAAGGACAAAGAGAACTCATCATCGGTGATAGACAAACAGGCAAAACCGCAATTGCTATTGATACGATTATCAATCAACGTGATAAGAATGTCTTTTGCGTTTACGTCGCAATTGGGCAAAAACAATCAACTGTTGCTAATATCGTCGAAAAGTTGAAATTTTCGAACGCTTTAAACTATACGGTCGTCGTCTCAGCGAGTGCTTCAGAAAACGCTGCCATGCAATACATTGCACCGTATAGTGCTACAGCTATTGCTGAAGAATGGCTAGAAAATGGAAAAGATGTATTAATAGTCTACGATGATTTAAGCAAACACGCTGTTAGTTATCGCACATTATCTTTACTACTCAAACGTCCACCAGGTAGAGAAGCCTATCCAGGTGATGTTTTTTATCTTCATTCAAGACTTCTCGAAAGAGCAGGTAAACTTTCTAAACAGTTTGGTGGTGGCACGCTCACCGCTCTACCTATCATCGAAACACAAGCTGGTGATATAAGTGCTTACATTCCTACAAACGTCATATCAATTACTGATGGCCAGATATTCCTATTATCTAATCTTTTTAATGAAGGATTTAGACCAGCGATTGATAGCGGTCTATCGGTTTCTCGTGTTGGTGGTAGTGCACAAACAAGAGCGATGAAACAAGTCGCCTCATCTTTAAAGATAAGTTTAGCTAATTATCATGAACTCAAAGATTTTTCACGATTCGGTAGCGATTTAGATCCTCATACAAAAGCCATATTGAAACATGGTGATGTACTCATGGAGTTGTTCAAACAAGATCAATACTTTCCCTTTGCGATGGAAAGACAAATACTTGAATTATTTGCGGTAAATAACGGCTTTTTAGATAGTTTAGATATGAAAGATGTTACCCCATTTCTTGATGGACTATATGAATATGTACACAATTTTTATCCGCATATTCTTGAAGAATTGAAAGATAAAAAAGAAATTAGTGATGCATTAAAACAAAACATGATGGATGCAATAAGTGACTATAAGGAAGTTGTTTTCCGAGGTGAGGAAATTCTCGTATGAGCGCTTTAAACGTACAAGACATTCAAAGACGAGTACGTTCAATTTCTTCGACGAAGAAACTTACGAATGCGATGATGCTTATCGCGACGTCTAACTTAAGAAAATATCGTTTGAAAATGCAAGAATCTCGTATTTTTTATAATACTTATTTAGATTTAGGGAATGACATTTTTTCTAGATATTTAGAAGATCATGATTATCCATATCTTTATAGAAAACACGACGACATGAAGAAACTATTCATCGTTATTTTTTCTAGTGTCTCCATGTCTTCTTCGTTCGATTATGCGATTGCAAATTTTCTTAAAACTAAGATTAAAGAAGGCGACGAATTATATGTCATCGGTAATAGAAAGATGGCTAATGTTGCGCTTCAGAGGCAGAGCATTCCTAATAAAATAGTCTTTTCTCAATCAGAACTTAGCATTGGTTCTAGGTTAGAAGCTATTTTAGAACGAATATTGCGTCTTTATAAAAACGAAACTTATGGCTCGATAGAATTAATTTATATGCACTATAAAAATCCTTTGGTTTTTATTCCTAAAGCAAAATACCTTTTGCCATATTTTAAAGATAAAGAAGATATTATCACCAACAATACTAACTTACTCATCGAACCTAACATCGAGGCTATAGTAAATGCGCTTATTCCACACGTTTTAAGCGCTTCAATATACGGAAAATATATCGAGTCTCGTGTTAGTGAACAAGCGAGCAAGCGAAACCAAATGGAAAACGCGACTAATAACGCCCAAGAAATTATCGACAATTTGCTCATGGAAAGAGCGAGAGTGAGGCAAGGCAATATTACTGAAGAAATTAACGAAATTACAAGTGCATTATTATAAGTGAGGTGGAGAATCGATGAAAAAAGAGAAAAACATAGGACATATAGCCCAAGTATTAGGGCCAATTGTCGACGTTAGATTTGATGAACGCAATTTACCTAGTCTTTTGACAGCTTTAAAAATTACGAAAAAGGATGGTAATGAATTGACATTGGAAGTGATGCAGCACGTCGGTGACGATGTCGTTAGATGCATATCTTTAGGTGAGACTAATGGCCTTACACGAGGTTTAGAAGTTTTATCAACTGAAGCACCTATTTCTGTCCCTGTGGGTGAAAAAACGCTCGGCAGAATGTTTAATGTTTTAGGCGAACCAATCGACAATTTGCCATTCGATGATAAAGGTGTGAAACATATGCCCATTCATCGCGCCCCACCAAAATTTGAAGAACAACTGCCAGGGACTGAAATTTTTGAAACAGGTATCAAAGTAATCGATTTATTATGTCCTTTCTTAAAAGGCGGAAAAATAGGCCTTTTTGGCGGTGCAGGTGTTGGTAAGACGGTACTAATTCAAGAACTCATTCATAATATCGCTTTTAAAAATAGAGGTATATCAGTGTTTGCTGGCGTCGGAGAAAGAACTAGAGAAGGCAATGATTTATATTTTGATATGAAAGAAAGCGGCGTTTTAAAAAATACAACTCTTGTATTCGGTCAGATGAATGAACCACCTGGTTCTCGTATGAGAGTAGCTTTAAGTGCTCTTACGATGGCTGAATATTTCCGTGATGAAGAGGAACAAGATGTTTTATTATTTATCGACAATATATTCCGTTTTATTCAAGCTGGTTCAGAAATTAGTGCTTTGTTAGGAAGAACTCCTAGCGCTGTTGGCTATCAGCCAACATTAGCGACTGAAATGGGTCAATTAGAAGAAAGAATAACTTCGACTGAAAAAGGAGCCATTACTAGTGTACAAGCAGTTTATGTGCCTGCTGATGATATTACAGACCCAGCACCAGCGACGACTTTCGCACACTTAGATGCAAAAATTGTTTTGGATCGCTCTTTAGCGGCATTAGGCATTTATCCTGCTGTCGATCCGCTCAATTCAACATCTAACATCTTAGATCCTCACGTCATTGGTCAAGAACACTACGAAGTAGCAAGCGAAGTACAAAAGATTTTGCAACGTTACAAAGATTTACAAGATATCATCGCTATTCTAGGTATCGATGAATTGACTGAAGAGGATAAATTAGTCGTCAATCGTGCTCGAAAAATCCGTAACTTTTTATCGCAACCTCTTCACGTCGCTTCGCATTTTAATGGTCTAGAAGGTGTATATGTTCCTATCAAAGAAACTGTACGAGGATTTAAACGCATTTTAAAAGGTGATTATGATGACGTTCCTGAACAAGATTTCCTTTATGTCGCCAAAATTGAAGACGTGCGAAAAAAGAAAAATAAATGAGTGTATGAACTATGAAGACGAAACTTACGATCATTACACCCGATGGGATATATTTAGAAAAAGATGTCGACATGGTTAACATTAAGACGATGAATGGGCATCTAGGTCTTCTCCATGGCCATATGCCTATCGTTACGAAAGTAGAAGTCTCTTCTTTAGAAATAGTAGACGATGCTAAAAAACAATATTTTGCTACAAGTGATGGTTTTTTGAAGGCTGATCAAAATAGCGTAATTTTATTACTTTCGCAAATAGAAAGTGTGGACGATATAGATGAAAAAAGGGCAAGACAGGCTATTGAACATGCTAGACAAACGATTGAAGAGAGTGACGACCCAGTGCAAATCGAAAAAACAAAGCTCACCATTTTAAAAAATGAAAATAGATTAAATTTACTCGCTAAAACTAATTTAATGAACGCTAAGCGATGACACTAGTGCTTTGTATTCTTCTATGTAAGTAGAAGAAGTTGGGTCGATAATACCTTTTTGGTTTTCATCTATTTCGTAATATATTTCCTTATCTAACACGTTGAGATCAAATTTCTCTTTTAATGAAATCATTTCTTCTTCATTTATCGATGAGATATTTAAGCGATAGATATTTAATGTTTTTTCATCTTTAAAATCGTTAAAAATGTATTTGTCGTAAAATCGTAATGATTCTTCATTACCGTAGAGATAAATGATGTAACTAACTTTATTATTTAGTGATTCAAATAATGTTTCAACACTGTTTGTGTCACTTATTGCGTTTGGGTAGACATAATTTGAAAAAGATATTGAAAATTTATTCAAATCACTATAACGCGAAGAAGATAATTCACCAATTTTTTCTCCTTCGTAAAAGAAAGATAAATTTGGTGTCGTTTTAACTGAATAGACATATGGATATCTTTCATTGAGCGACAAATAATCATTATCGTTTACGTTGTATGAGTAGATAAGATAATGATTTTCTAACAAGAATTCTTTCAAAATTGGTGAAAAAATCTGGCATGCAGAACAATTATTTTGATAAGTATAGACGACATAATCTTGTTCGCTCTCATGTAATTTGATGAGCATTTCATCATCTGCAGGACGTGTAAATAGACTAAGATCATCATTTTCATCAACTGCATTTAGTTCTAGTGCCAAATTCTTTTCGATATATAGGGGAGTATTAGTCCCGCTACAACCTAGAAGAGCAATAGCAAGTGTAACTACCAAAATTAATTTCTTCATGTGGTTATTATATAACCTATTTCTTGTATGAAAAAGCGTCATTCTTAGATATAATCAAATAAGAGGTGAAAATTATGAACACTATTTGGCATACTTTCCCGAAAGAAAGAATTCAGCCTGATGATTTTTATGTCGTCGTTGAAATTTCAAAAGGAAGTAAAAATAAATATGAGATGGATAAAGAAACGGGACTATTAAAATTAGATCGTATTTTGTATACATCAACACATTATCCGCATAATTATGGTTTCATTCCACATACTTACGCTGAAGATTTTGACCCATTAGATGTCTTGCTTATTTCCAGTGAACCTATCATTCCGCTTACTATTGTTCGTTGTTTTCCAATAGGCGTTCTTCACATGATCGATAGCGGTTATCGTGATGAAAAAATTATCGCTGTCGCCGTGAATGATCCATTTTATCAAAAATATAAACACATTCGTGATCTGCCAAAGCATATTTATGAGGAGATAGAACATTTCTTCTCCGTCTATAAAAATCTAGAAGGTAAGCCGACCGCAGTCTATGAGACTGAAGGACCAAAAAAAGCGATAGAAATCATCGCTCAAGCAATCGAGAATTTTGATAAAAAATTTAATGATAAGTAATTAGCGTTATTTATTTGCTGTTAGCAATATACGTTTGAGTTTAGCATCAGCTATTTTATTAAACTTTTGATCATCGCTTTTCTTTTCCATGCTTTTGGCCCAATAGAAGGTGAGTATATCGACGAAGCGATAAAGGAGCATGATGCGACGATATTTTAAAGAATTGAATTGGCTACCAAAATAAAATGTTAGGAATTTTTTTATCGTTTCTTCGTCCTCGATGTCGTTCGCACTTAAAAAACTTGCTAAGTCAAAATATGGATGATTCATAGCGGCATCTTGCCATGATACGAGGAGCATTTTATCGAATTTAAAAAGAAGGTTGTGTCTATTTAAATTGTTGTGGCATAAAGTAAATTTATCTTCTTCTTTCTTCAAAAAATTCAAAACATCGCGAATGACATGCCTTTCATAGATGTTCGGTATTTCGTTCGTCTTTGCTTCCTTTTTGTATTGATAAAGTCTATCAAGACTTTTAAAAGTCTCTTCGACGCGAAGGTGAGCGTGGTGTAACTTTTTCAAAGTTTTTGCAGCATAGCGCAGTTGCTCTATTGAAAGATAATCGACATATAGATGAGTGCCATGGATAAAACGCGACAACTTGATTTTATTTTCTTCATCGAAATAAAGAACGACTTCCGATAAAGATAATGGGGCAATTTTTCGGATGACATCTCTTTCATTGCGTGGATTATAAAAAGGATCTTCCCGCTTAAAAAAACGTAGCATGTATGCATCGTTAACATTATATAAATCAAAATCCACACCATCGGGAATAAGAGAGATGGAGTGGATGCGTTTGTTCGTCAATTCAATAAATAACTTTTTTACTTCTTCTTTCGTTGGCATAGTATCCATTTCCGCCATTAAGTGATAGAATTATAGCATATTTTATGAATGGCAAAAAAATAATATTGACAATTTGTCTCATTTCAACCCTATTAGGATGTAACCCGCGACCGATAAAAAATCTCATCCCTATTCCCCGTAGTGATGAAGCAGGAATCCACATTCTAGAACCTTTAGAGGTGGAAAAAAAGGTGATAGATGAAGCAGAAAATTCTATCATATTATTTTCCATTGAATCTTGCCCATATTGCGCCAGTGCAAAAGAGGAATTAGAAAATTATGCAATAGAAAAGGGTATTAATGTTTATGATGTAGATGTAACGAGACCGACGAATGAAGAAAGAGAATCGTTAGTGAGAGCGACAAGCTATGGAGGAGAAGATACATTCGTCTTTCCTTATATGGATGCCTTTCCTCACATTTATCTTTTTATGGAAAGATACGTCGCTATCGTCATTACGGAAAAATTTACTGAAACACTCGATAGTTATATCGAGGTCGTCTAGTGTAATTCATGTTATAAATGCATATTAGATTGACTTGTATAACAAGAAAGAGTAATATAAACAATATATTTATGGAAGCGAGAAGAGGACTACTTATCATACTAAGCGGACCTAGTGGAGTTGGAAAAGGCACCATTAGAAAAAAAGTCATGGAAGATAAGAGTTTAAATCTTGCTTTTTCTATATCTTGTACGACTAGACTTCCGCGTCCTTTGGAACGTGATGGCGTCGATTATTATTTTGTAAAAAAAGATTATTTTGAAAAACTTATCAGGGAAGATGAGTTATTAGAATGGGCTGAATTTGTTGGTCATTACTATGGTACGCCGCGCGGACCAGTAGAAAAGATGCGTGAAGAAGGTAAAAATGTCATCTTAGAAATTGAAGTTGAAGGGGCGAAACAAGTGATGGCAAAGTGTCGTGGGAACGACGTCGTCTCCATATTCATCATGCCACCTTCCTTAGAAGCTTTAGTGGAGAGAATTCACTCTCGTAAAAATGAACGTAGAACTAATATCGAAGAACGATTAGCGAAGGCTACTCGCGAAATGGGATTAAAATATAATTATCAATACGTCGTTTTAAATGACGATGTCGACCGTGCTGCTGAAGAAGTTAAAAATATCATTCGCGATAAATTAAACGCGACGATAGAATCATAAACTGTTATGCAAATTATCTATGTTCTAGTCGAACTTACCGCTCGAGCGCTCGATCGTCCTTTTTCATATTTAGATGAAAACGATGAAGTGAAATGTCCTGGTGTAAGAGTAAAAATTACTTTTAATAATCGCCATCTCGTCGGCTACGTCGTCGATGTTAAAAAAGATGATAGAACGAAAGAAGAAATATTGTCTTCTAGCCCTTTTCTTATGACGAATATTGATGAAGTAATCGATGATACACCATTATTGGACGAAGACCTACTCGCATTAGCAAATATGATGAAAGACTACTATTTAAGTCCATTAATTTCTATTTATCAGGCGATGCTTCCTCCTTCATTAAAGCCTACTCGTTCTTCGTTCAACGCACCGAAGATTCGTTATGATTCGTATGTTCGCATTTCTAAAGACAGCGATGAAACTTTTTTAAGTGTCAAGCAACTAGAAATGTATCGTTTCGTTAAAAATGAAAAAGAAGTCGCGAAAAAAGATTTAAAAAATCATATCACAGTGGTGAAAAGCCTCATTAAATTAGGTAAGTTAGAGTTATTTAAAAGAGAAGTATACCGCACTAGCGGAGATGACACTTTATTTGAGGAGAGAAAGAAAGTAGTCTTGAATGATGAACAAAAAAATGTGTGTGAAGATTTTTTAAGGAGCGAAGACGATGTATATCTTCTTCATGGCGTGACAGGCAGTGGAAAAACGGAAATTTATCTCCATTTAGCAAGTTTGTATTTAAAAGAAGGTAAAAGTGTTTTATTTTTAGTGCCAGAAATATCTTTAACCCCTCTTATGGTCTCATATTTTAAATCACGTTTTAAAGGGCAAGTAGCGATTTTACATAGCAATCTCACAAACGCTGAAAAATATGATGAATATCGAAAAATTAGTCGAGGTGACGCTAGAGTTGTCGTCGGAGCAAGATCAGCAATATTTGCTCCCTTAACCAACCTAGGACTTATCATTTTAGACGAAGAACATGTCGAATCTTATAAACAGGACAATACACCATATTATCATGCTAGAGAAGTAGCGATTATGCGTGGAAAAATATCGCAAGCAAAAGTATTGCTGGGCAGTGCGACTCCAAGCCTTGAGTCGTACGCTCGTGCACTGAAAGGAACATATCATCTTTTAAAACTTACCAAACGCATCCATTCTTTACCTTTACCAAAAGTAGAAATTGTCGATAGTAGCGATGCCTACGTCTACGATAAAAATTCGATCATTTTTTCTATTCCTTTAAGGGAAGAAATGAAAAAAGCGTTAGCAAGAAAAGAACAAATTATCTTATTGCTCAATAGAAGAGGTTTTGCTACACGGCTAGAATGCAGGAGATGTGGACATATTTTCCTTTGTCCAGAATGTCACGTTCCACTCGTCTATCATAGAAGAGATGAATTGTTGAAGTGCCATCGTTGTGGACATGTCGAACAAAAAGTTGAACATTGTCCAGAATGTGGTTCTAATAGACTTTCTATACTTGGTTTTGGCACTGAAAAATTAGAAGAAGAAGTGCATAGATTATTCCCTTTAGCGCGAACTTTGAGATTAGATAAAGACATCGCACTAAAAAGAGCAAATGTTAGACGCGTATTGAAACAGTTTTTCGATGGCGAAGCAGATATATTAATAGGTACACAGATGGTAGCAAAAGGGCATGATTTTGCAAATGTTTCTTTGGTTGGAGTAGTAAATGCTGATATCGGTTTAGCATTTTCTTCCTTTAGAAGCGCTGAAACGAGTTTTGAACTCATCACTCAGGCAGTAGGAAGAGCTGGAAGAAAAGAAAAGATAGGTCATGCTATCATACAAACTTACAATCCAAGCCACTATGCAATTACATGTGGCGCTAAACAAGATTACGAATCCTTTTTCGTAAAAGAGATGAAGGTTAGAAAAAATATGAATAACCCGCCTTATTATTATCTAAGTGCAATTTACGTAGAAACAGATGATGAAGATGATTGTTTTAATAGCGCTTTAAGTATCATGGAAAATTTAGGTGATGAATTAGGAAATAATGCAATTGTAATGATGGACGATAGCAAAGATTTAGTGCGTCTAAATAATAAGTTTAGAGCGACGATTATTCTCAAATATAAGAAGTTTGAAGTCGTAAAGCCTAGTCTATTAAATTTGATTGTTGAAATGAATAAGAATCGTAAAATACATGTCGATGTAGATGTTGATGCACTGAATGTTTAAAACGTGTTATAATGGCTAAGCCTTAATGAATTATGTAAGAGAGGAATGTGTATGATTTTATTTGAATTTATTGGACTAGACCAATATTTGGTTGGAAATTTATCAAAATCGTTAACTAAACCATTAGCGAATATTTTAGAGACAAGCCCAGATGATATTGATTTTTATGCACCTAATGCACAAATTTACCACGACGGAGTAGAACAAACTTCTTGGCACGGTCTCATCCGTGTTTCTTTACCAGAAAGATTTCATCCTTTCGAAGAAAAAGTAGCGAAAGTATTAATTCATGAAGTAAAAGAAGTGATGGTCAATATTCGTATTGAATTCCATTATTATGAAGAGCATCACGTCTACGAATACCGCAATGAAGAATATCCTCTTTTTATGAAAGATAATGTTAAAGTTGAAGTAGATGAGGAAAAAATGCTTGATAGCGAAGAAGAAGACGATGAATTGTACGAAGGAAATATTTTCAAAGAAATATTAGGTGAGGACTATGAAAAATAAATTAAGTTTGCTCGCTATCGGATTACCAATTTTAGCATTAGGACTTTCTTTTGCTCCTGCGATGAGTCTTGCTATTCGTACGATTGATCCTAATAGTCCTGTCGATTGTGAACGTTATTTTAATGATACATCTTACACCTCTTTATACATGATTAACGCGAGTTATAATGGCTCTTCTAACTCTTACAAAACTTGGGGTACAGCGAGTGAAATACAGATTACTGCTCGCGGAGAAAGAAGAGTATTCATTCAAAGCACCGATAAATATAAAAATAAAGGCGCTATTTGTTTAACTGGTGCGTTAAGTGATGTGGAAGTTGGCAACGTTATCACATGTGAAGGCGTAGTCTCGAGAAATTATGGTCTTATGACCATGCAAGTAGAATCTCATCAAATAGATTATTATGAAAATGATTCGCCTATCATTCCTTATGAGGTGAGTTCTTTAGATTTTGGCGTGTCCAATTCATACACCCAACAAAGAATTTACGATGAACTTTATACGAGCGGACCACTTTTTGGTGTCGCTTATAACATGCGTCTCGATAATTCAATGGATATGAGCGATGATGAAATTATGGCCTATTTTCCTAATGGCGATAGCGTTACTCTTTACATCAATTCAACAGATGCAAGTAGTGTAAAAGAGCATTTATCTTCTTTTGCCGGCAAACGTTTCAACATCCTGGGTCCGATGCAACCTTATGAAAATAATGGCGGTAAACAATTCACCGAATTTTTAATTGATTCAAGAGATCAAATTGTGGAATATGCGGAAGTGGATAGTGCGATAGAACGCATCGAAGTTTCAAAAACCGCTCTTTCGTTTGAACTCAATAGTTCATCGAGTGAAGTCGTCGAAGTTCATGCCTATCCTGGCAATACGAGTAAAGAATTAGGTTATTCTTTAAGTAGTGATGCAGTATACGTAACTCCTTATTTTAATGAGGATAGAATATTAGTTTTACCACTTAAAGAAGGTTCGGCAAACTTAAAAATCTACGATACAACCGATGAAAATGTTAACGCTCTAATCGAGATTATAGTTCGAGATTTAGGCGGTGTAACAGAACTTGAAACTATTTCTTTATCGATGCATGATGCGCCTACTGAAGCAGAAGAGTACGACACAGGCAATTTCGCAAGTGGATATCATAATGGATACGATTTTGAATATTATCGCTCTAATTATTGTAGCGATGGTTTCATCACCATTTTAGATAACGATCAATATGGTTATTATTCTCCTAGTTTGTTAGAAGGAGCTTTTTATAACGTAGATCCTATTTCTCGTCTATATTCAATAAACATCACTTATCGTAGCGACACTAATTTTTATGTACGCTATGGTGATAATAGAAATTACGAGCACGAACAATTGATTGAACCGAGTAATTATAAGGAACAAGAAATCATTTTTGGTGATGGTGGTTACGAATATTTTGCCATCGAGACAAATGATGGTGATATAGATATCTTATCTATAGACATAAATTACATCGGTGGTTATTCTTCAAGTTACGTATATGAAGAATTGCCTAGCGATAATAGATTAGAACCAACTTTATATTCCAAAGGCTCATTCACTCCAGGACAATCTAGTGTCGAAGTGCCAGTGGAAGTTAGATATAATGCAGATGGTAGTTTTGATGTCTTAAGAACGAAAACTCTAGTTTTCGATACTTTTGAAGAAGCGAGAAGATCAGGCAGAGATGACCTTTATGCTTATACCGATATCGCTGATGTCGCTGCATATTTTGTCGCATTTGGGACATTCCCTTGTAATTATTATGACGATGATGGTAATTATAGTAAGAACGAAGTGTCTCAAGTGATGGGTGACAAGACGAGAAGAGCGAAGGAATATACACGCACTGATGGTTATGCCACTAGTGTTCCTTATGTTTCTTGCGATTGTAACGAAGAAGAATATACTCACACTCACTACTGGGAATTAGATGTCGCTTTAGATGATAGTTATCAGTATAGTAGAGGAGTTGGTAGATTAGTCTGTTGGCGAGACGGTTTTAATATTTATGAATGGGAAAATAACCCAGTGGTCGTCTATACCGATGATCATTATGCGACGTTTAGCGAATTTATGAACGACGGAACATTTACCTCACCCTTCAACGCGGAGATGAACCGTACACCATATGTGTATGGTGCGCCAAAACAAATAAGATAATTTATTTACATAATTCTTTTTTGCTTGTTTTAGTTAGAGAAAATTATATTTTCTATCTTTTTTCATCGCTTTTGCATATAATGAATTCCCGTAAGGATGAAAAAGCATGAATGAATTTAATGTAAGCATCTACGCTTTAAAAGATATCATCGAAAATGGTGGTCATTTTCAATCTACTATAAAAAAATATCTCACCTCTCACAAAGAGGTGGAAAGACCAATTTTAAGTGCTTTAGTCGGATGTGAACTTAGGCATCATCTCGTCTTCGATATGCTCATCACTTCTAAATTTCCCAACTTAGTAAAAGATGATCTTTATTTTGCTCTTTTAATCGCTTTAGCAAATAAATTATTTGCTAAAAGAATTGATGAAGGAGAAGTAGAAGCCTTCCTCTCCATACTTTTGAATAATTTACATCCAGAATTAGATAGTAAAGAAGTCCTTTCCTTTCTTTCTAGCGTGAATGATACAGCCACTTTGATACCAGCAGATGTTCCTATCACTTCTTTAGAATTTAAATCGTATCGTTTTAACACTCCTCTTTGGCTCATCAAAATGTGGCAAAAACATTATGGACCAGCAAAAGCGACTAAAATATTAAAGGCGAATACGAAATCACAAAAGATATCATGTTTTGTGAACACGAAATATTCATCGATGAAAGAAGTATTAGATACTCATCTATTTGCACCATTTGATGATTTAAAAAATGTCGTCATCTACCTCGGTAAATCTCCGCTTAAGAAAAATGATTTTTTCCGTAATTTTGATGTCTTCATGCAAAAATTAGCGGTGAGCGATATGATTTATCAACTATCTTTACCATCCGTCTTAGATATTTTAATCTACGCAGAAGATTATTCGACGGTGTTCGGTTCATTAACTACTCTTTACAATAAAGAGAATTTGAAGATGGAATTAGCGGTGCCTTCGCTTGAAAATCGTGTGGAATTATTGAGATTAGTCAAACTAAATAAACTCAATAATATTCATCTTTTTGCATCTTCTAAAAGCGCTCTTATCGCGCATCTTCATGAGACTTATCCATATGTCATTTACGCTCCGCGTAATTCTAATTTCGATATCATTAGGTCACAACCCGATTATTTGATCCATTTTAAGCAAGAGATGTTAGATAGTTTTATCGCCAATCAAAAGGAAGGATTAGAAGAATTAGCTAAATTCGTTTCTCCTGATGGCTATCTCATCTACCACATATCAACTCTTTCTAAAAAAGAAGGTAGAGGACTTATTGCCACTTTCTTAGAGGAACATAAAGAATTTAGTTTAGAATTAGAAAAAGAATATTTCCCTTACGATAAATTTGATACATGCTTCTATTTTGCAAAATTGAAGAAGAGTAGTGAATGATGAAAAACATTTTAAATTTCACTTTAGAAAAATTAAAAGATGATTTATTCGCAACACTAGGCGAAAAGCCTTATCGAGCAAAACAAATTTTCCGTTGGATTTATGAAAAAAGAGTGTACGACTTCGATAAGATGAGCGATATATCATTGAAGACGCGCGATGCACTTAAAGAGCACTATTTTATCTCTTTACCTACAATTTTCACAAAAAAAGTAGCAAAGGATGGCACTGTAAAAATATTAGCGGAATTTGAAGACGGTGAAAAAGTAGAATCGGTCATCATGCGTTACCGATACGGGACGGCGGCTTGTATATCTAGCCAAGTTGGCTGTAATATGAACTGTGCTTTTTGTGCGTCTGGTATGCTTAAAAAAAGAAGGAATCTTTTTACGAGTGAAATGGTCGGACAAGTTCTTCTTTTGAATAAGATTTTAGAAGAAGAAAATAAAGGTGATCGTATCACTCATATCGTCGTCATGGGAACAGGTGAACCTTTTGACAATTACGAAAATGTGGTCGATTTCATCTATATCATGAATGAACCTTTTGGTTTACAAATTGGTGCAAGGCACATCACCGTCTCGACTTGTGGACTCGTGCCAGAAATAATTAAATTTTCTTCATTAAATTTACAAGTAAATTTAGCTATATCATTACACGCTCCAAATGATGAGACCAGAAATATGCTCATGCCTATAAATCGTGCTTATCCTATCACCGCTCTTATGGACGCTATTAATACTTACGTTCAAAAGACTAACAGACGTCTTACTTTCGAATATATCCTTATAAAAAATGTGAATGATAGTTTAAAAGACGCTAAACAATTAGCAGACTTGTTACATGGTTTAAATTGTTATATCAATCTCATCCCTTATAATCCCATAATAGAAAAACCATTTGAACGTAGTGAAGAAAATTCCATAAAAGAATTTTTTGAATACTTAAATAAAAGACATATTACGTGTACAATAAGAAAAGAGTTCGGTAGCGATATCGATGCTGCCTGCGGTCAATTACGGGCAAAGGTAAAAGAATGAAATTAAGAGCAAGAAAAATCTACAAAGGAACATTTGCTTATCTTACTGATGTAGGCAAAGTGCGTCTTACGAACGAGGATCAAGCTAAAGTTGTAGCGAATGCTTACGGCGATATTTTGCTCGTCGTATGCGATGGATTAGGCGGACACAATCAAGGCGCTTATGCTTCTAAATTAGCTGTTGACCTGCTCACCGAATCCTTTTTAGCACATCATAAATTTTTCTTACCTTTTCAAGCGAAGGCTTTTCTTCTTCGCTCGATAGAAAAAATTAATAAAGCAATTTATCAAGAAGCGACTACCAACCCTCATTATAAGGATATGGCAACGACAATCGTCGCTTGTTTAATTCACACTAATCATCTTTATATCGCAAATATTGGCGATTCTAGATGTTACATATTTAGAAATGGTCATCTCTACGCTTTAACAGACGATCAGTCTTACGTGAATTATCTTGTAAAATCAGGAAGAATTAGCAAGGAAGAAAGCAAAAATCATCCACGTAAAAATGTGCTTACTAATGCTTTAGGTATTTATCCATCCACTAGTTTAGAACTTAAACGAACTCCTTATGCAGGGGAGACAATCTTATTGTGCAGCGATGGTTTTTATAACCAAGTACGAAAAGAAGAAACTGTTGCTATTTTAGAGACTGATGATTCAGTGAATGCTAAATGCGAATCATTTATCAGTATCGCTAATGCGAATGGTGGTAGCGATAATATCGCTGTCGCTTTATTTGAGGCTAAATTATGATTAAGTTAGGACAATTAGTCGACGACCGCTATCGCATTAACGCCCGCATAGGAAGCGGTGGCATGGCAGAGGTTTATGAAGCGAACGACATCATCACAAGAAAAGTCGTCGCTTTTAAAATTTTGAAGGAAGAAGTGGCTAACAAACAAAATATTGCTAGATTTGAACACGAAGCACGTGCTGTTGCCGCATTAAATCATCCAAATATCGTTCTCCTTTTAAATACTGGAACTTACGATGGTTTGCCTTACATCATAAATGAATATATCAAAGGACAAACTTTAAGAGATGTTTTAGACTTTAGAGGCGCTTTGCCACAAAGTGAAGTTTGTGATATTATGCTCCAACTCACGAGCGCAGTAGAACACGCTCATTCACGTGGTGTTTTACACTGCGATATTAAATCGACGAATGTCTTTTTGGAACCTGATGGCACGATTAAATTAGCAGATTTTGGCCTTGCGGTCATCGGGAGAGAAAAGAAGAGTGAAAATGATAAGACGATTGCTGGTTCTGTGCATTATCTCGCCCCTGAATTATCAAAAGGTATAAGACCTTCTAAACAAAGTGATATTTACGCTCTTGGAGTTTTATTTTTCGAACTTATGACTAGTAAGCTACCATTTGAGGAAAAGACGAAATATGATACCGCTTTAGCACACGTAAGAAAAGCTTTCCCGAGTCTTCATAAATATTTGCCTAACGCTCCTAAATCGTTAGAGCGCATCATTTTAAAAGCGACGAGAAAAAATCCTTATGATCGCTATGAGAGCGTCCAATTGATGCATGATGATATTCAAAGAGTAGTGGACGCTAAGCAAGTGAAAAGAAAGAAAACTATTCTCGAACGTATTTTCGGTTTTAAGAGCGAAGACTAATTAAATTTGTTAAAATAGAGCATATAAGGAGTTTTAACTATATGAGCAAGAATAAGATTATCGTCGCGCCTAGTCTCTTAAGTGCTGATTTTTTACACTTAGAAGACGAATTGAACAAATTACATGATTTAAACGTAAAATGGCTACATTTTGACGTCATGGACGGACATTTAGTCAATAATATTTCTTTTGGTATACCTTTGCTTGAAGCAGTGGAAAAGAAACATTATTTTTTCAACGATGTACATCTCATGATAGAAGACCCAAGACGTTATGCAGAACCTTTTAAAAAAGCAGGTGCACATCTCATCACTTTCCACGTCGAAGCGTTGAAGGACGAGGAAGATGTAAAAGATCTTATCTCTTATTTAAGAAGTTTAGACGTGAAAGTTGGTATTTCTCTTAAGCCTAAGACTCCTATTAGTAAAATAGAACCTTATCTACCTTTGGTAGATTTAGTTCTCGTCATGAGTGTCGAACCAGGTTTTGGAGGACAAGAGTTCTTAAATAGTGGTTATGAAAAAATTGCTCTTTTACGCTATTTAAGAGAAAGAGATCATCTCAATTACCTCATCGAAGTGGATGGTGGAGTAAATAATTCTACCGGATATTATGCAAGAGCGAATGGTGCTGATATTCTCGTGGCTGGTTCATTCCTTTTCGGACATGAAGATATAAAAGAGCGACTTGAATCATTAGATATCGAATGATGACTTATATTGCACTATCGTTATATTTAACTACTTATCTATTTTTTAGTCTTATTTATTTGATAAATATCAGAACATTTAAAAATGTAGCAGGGGAAAGTTTTTCTTTTTTAAGACATTTCCCTTTCGAATTAGATGAAGACAAAAGAAACGATCGATACTTCTTTTTAAGAGCAGCGATTATTTTAATTATCCCTCTCATGTGTGCAAGCTATGTTCTCATTTTAAAAGATATTTATCCCTTAACCTCTTTAGCGTATATCATGACGATAAGCGGCGCATTATCCTACGTACTCTTATTTTTTCTTTTCATCATCGATACGAAATACGTCAACGTTCATCTGACCTTATTTTTATTATTTGCCCTTACGTGTGTAATTAACGCTATATCTGCGATATGGCTAGCGTTTTTATTCATCGATAGCACATTATATATTTCTATTTTATTTAATGATGTCATTGGATACATCATCGCTATCTTTGGTTTTATCATCCTCGCTACTGAAGTGGTGATATTAGTTAATCCCAAAATTAAAAATTGGGCGAAATTAGAAAAGCACATAAATGAAGATGGAACGATTATCTATAAAAGACCAAAAATATTCATTCTCGCTTTAAGCGAATGGTTATTGATCGCTTTAAATCATCTTTCCTTCATCTTGCCATTAATATTATTCCTTTGCCTATAAAAGAAAAATAGCGATCCTATTAAGATCGCTATTTTCACGAAAGGAGTATAATTTTAACGCGCCTATAATTACAATTAGCGTGCGTTCTTCAAAAGGGTGCGTCTCGCTCTTGCGCTGAGGCGAAGTGTGACGACGCGTCCATCAATTTCGACACGACACTTTTGTAAATTAGGATTGAATACGCGCCTTGAAGCACGTAATGAATGTGATCTTTGATTTCCACTAAGTGGACCTTTACCAGTTAAGGGACAAACTCTAGCCATAATTCTCTTCTCCTTGTCTTTGCGTCTATATATTCTATCGAATTTTATTTCGTAAGTAAATGAGAAATATTGCATTAATCATTAAATTGATTACTTATGATTTATTAGTTAAAAATTAGTGCAATATTAGTTATAAGTTAGTTGATTTTAACGTACCTTTGTCTTAGGAAATCTGCGAATGTATTCGTCTCTAGAAATACGTTTATCGGCACGTTCGATGATTAACTGGTAAAGTTTATGTTCTTGGTCATGAGGCAAAAACCTTTCGTGACCGCGACTAGTATAGACGAGTATCGTATTATGCTTAACGGACCATTCTTCGTCGATATAAAGTATCTCGTCGAACGGTAAAACGTATTCTTTTTTGAATAAGTGTCTCACTAATTCTCTTTTGTTGTAAGTGTAATAATTTGCAAACATGGATAATATCCCATAGATGGTGGTGAGCAACACCCATGTACCTAATATGACGTAATCTTGCCATGAAGGAGGCCAACTAAGACTGCCGAGCGTGAAGTAAAATATGATAGCAATAACTAACGCTACTACAGCAAAAATACCTAATGTTTTCCAAGGTGATATTTTTAGTTGATGAGGATTTTTATTCTTTTCTTTTTTCATGTTTTCTCCTCCATTATAAGCGAAAAAGAGATAGTATACAAATTATGGTTATAACTTGTTATAATATTTTTAAGAGGAACAAAAACATGAGTAAAGATATCGTTAGTTTCATTCTTGCCGGTGGAAAAGGAACGCGTCTTTCTTCTCTTACGCGTAAAAGAGCAAAACCAGCGATATCTTTTGCTGCGAGATATCGCATCATCGATTTTCCGTTATCTAATTTAGCTAATTCAGGATTTGATACGGTATCTACTATCACTCAATACGAATCAATCGCACTCAATAGTTACATTGGTAATGGTGAAAAGTGGGGTCTAAATGGTTGTAGATCGATATCTACTGTCATCTCACCAAGGCAAACTGAAGAAGGCGCTAGTTGGTTTTTTGGTACCGCTGACGCTATATATCAAAATATAGATTACTTGGAGAAACTGAATCCTGACAACGTTCTTATTTTATCAGGCGATCATATTTATCGCATGAGTTATAATGACATGTTGAATTTTCATAAAAAACGTCGTGCAGATTTGACGATTTGTTCCATTGAAGTTGCGATTGATGAAGCATCCCGCTTCGGCATCATAAATGCTGATAAGACAGGGCGAGTTATTGGCTTTGAAGAAAAACCTAAAGAACCTAAATCTCGTCTCGCAAGCATGGGTATTTACATCTTTAAGTTTGATTTCTTGAAAAGGGTTCTGATCGAGGACCACGCTAATCTAACGTCCACTCACGATTTCGGTAAAGATATCATTCCACATCTCATTCAGAATAACTCTCGAGTTTACACTTATCGTTATGATGGTTATTGGCGAGATGTAGGTACATTGAAATCTTTGCATGATGCTAATCTAGATATTATTGACAGCATGCATGAGTTTTCTAAGAGTGATGATGATTTAGTTAGGCATATTTATACGGAAGATACTCATTCTCTCCCTGCTTATATCGGCAAAAACGCAATCGTGGATCACTCTTTGATTAATCAAGGAGCAATCATTTTAGGAACAGTTCGCGACAGCGTCATCTCTAACGAAGTCTTGATCGAAAAAGGAGCATTTGTTGATCGATGTATCATCATGAATGATGTGACGATAGAAGAGGGAGCAAGAATCTATGACGCTATCGTCGCTCCACACACGATTATAAAGGCACATTCTGTCATCAATGAGTCACGCAGCCAAATTATTCTTTACACTGATAAGGATGGTGATGATTATGAATAATATCCTCGCTCTATGTAATCTTCATACTGCACCAGAAATTGAACAATTTAAAAACGCTCGTTCTTTTCCCGTTATTCCTTTTTTAGGTCGTTACGTTTTCTTAGATTTTACTCTTTCTAATTTTTCTAATTCAGATATCGATAAAATGGGTATTCTCGTAAGACATAATCCTCAAAATATCAACATGCATTTAGGTGGTAATCAAGTTTGGAACAAAAATACGAAAACTGGATTCTTGTATATGCTTTATGACGAAAGGGGCATTTTAAACGAAAAATATAACACGGATATCTCTAATTTAAAACTTAATTCTTGGGTCTTAAAACGTGCAAAGATAGATTATGTCATCGTCGCTAGTTGTCATTATCTCATTCGTTTTGATTATCGTAATATCATAGCCTTTCATAAAGAACGAGGAAACGATGTCACCATGCTCTATAAGGAAAGTGAATTAGGCAAGGAATTACCTCACATCGATATTTTAAATGCGGACGATAATGGTCGAGTTAAAAATATATATCACAACGATTTAAGGAAGAAAAAAGTAAAAGTCGACATTGAATCATATGTCTTCTCTTTCCCGTTCCTCATGAATATTTTGAAACATGAAGGACAAGGCATTTCTTTTAAAGATGCAATAAAACTCGCCTTAAAACAAAAAGACGTTAAAGTGGAATGCTATCCTTTCGATGGCTCCGTGCAAGCAATTTTTGATTTTAAAGATTATTATCATACCTCTTTAGCATTACTTTCTTATAAACAAAGAAGAAAATTATTCAGTTCGAATTGGACGATTTATACGAGGACACACGACACTCCGCCTAGTCGATTAGGAGAGATGAGTGAGGTTAAAAATTCCTTCATCTCTAATGGTAGTTATATCGATGGACATGTCGACTCTAGTATACTCGCTCGTAATGTCACTATCGAAAAAGATGCCAAGGTTGAAAAATCTCTCATCTTCAGTGAGGCGATTATCGAAAGTGGTGCAATAGTGCGTAATGCTGTCGTAGAGCATGGGGTGAGAATCAAAGCTAATTCTGTTTTAGAGGGAAGTTTTGAACACCCTCTTTACATCGATAAATCTAATTGAAATAAAACAAGAAAAGGAGATTTTTTATGCATATAGCCATGGTGAGCAGTGAAGCCGCTCCATTCATCAAGACGGGCGGTATGGGTGAAGTAGTTTTTGGATTAGCAAAAGAATTAGCAAAGACGAATGAAGTTAGCATCTTATTGCCTCTTTATAAAGGGTTATCTTTTATGAGTGAAGATGAAATCATGAAGAAGAAGCCATTTAGAACTAATATTCGAGTGCACATCGCTTGGCGCGAAGAAATATGTGATGTTTACAAAGTAAAAGTAGAAGGTATCAATTATTATTTCTTACGCTGTGACAGATATTTTTTGAGAGACAATGGTATATATAGTTATTATGACGACATCGAAAGATTTGCTTTTTTTACTCATGCTGCACTTGATTTTCTCATCACTTTGAGATACCCACCAAAAATAGTTCATCTACACGATTGGCATGCTGGCCTTTTACCATTTTTAGTGAAAGAACAAGAATATTATGCACGACGTTTAGACAAAACCAAATTTGTTCTCACAATTCATAATCCTGCCTATCAGGGATTATTAGATGTCTCTGGATTAGAAAACATTTATGAAATCTCTCCCGCTTGGCATAATAGAGGTTGCCTTGATTTTAATGGCATGGTTTCGACGCTTAAAGGAGCAATTCTTTATAGTGACCTCGTGACGACAGTGTCTAAAACATATCGCGATGAATTATTAACCTCAGAACATGGTATGGGGTTTGAACAATTGTTAAAAGATAAGAAAGATAAATTCATCGGTATCGTTAATGGTATTGACGACAATTATTACAATCCGGAAAAAGATATTTACACAAGCCATTTTGGAATTGATAGTTATACGAAAGGCAAATTGAACAACAAACGCAGAGTTTTAGAAGAATTGCATCTTACTGGCGAAGATATTCCTCTTATATCCTTCGTCTCGCGTTTTACTTGGCAAAAAGGATTAGGTTTAATTTTTAGTTCTATTCCTCATGCAGTCGAACTGGGTGCTAATATCGTCATCATGGGAAGTGGAGAAAAGGAACTCGAATTAGTCGCAAAAAGTTATGAAGCGATGTATCCAAGTAAAGTAAGAGTCATCATTGGTTACGATGAAAGGCTAGCACACCTCATATACGCGGGTAGTGATTTTACTCTCGTGCCTTCTTTGTTTGAACCATGTGGCACTTCACAACTTATCGCTATGCGATATGGTTCTATTCCAATCGTACGTGCGACAGGAGGACTCGTCGATACAGTCATTCCTTACGATGGCTTAAATTATGAAAAAGCGACAGGATTTAGCTTCGTCAATTTCGATAGCGTCTCTCTAAGTGACACGATAAGTCGCGCAATTGATATTTATTTTAATAACAAGTGGTTGTTAAAAAGGATAATTAGAAACGATTTAAAGACGAACAATTCTTGGAAAAAGTATGCAAAATTGTATTTACGTGCGTATAATAAAGCCGTTGGAAAATAGAAAGCGAAGAGAAAAACTATGGGTTATGATCATAAAAAAATAGAAACTAAATGGCAAAAATATTGGGATGAACATGCGACATTTAAATGTGATGTCTACGATTTTTCTAAACCAAAATATTATATTTTAGACATGTTTCCTTATCCTTCCGGTGAAGGATTACACGTCGGACATTTTGAAAATTATACGGCGACTGATATCATGGCAAGAATGCAGAGGATGAGAGGTTATAACGTGCTTCATCCGATTGGATGGGACGCTTTTGGACTTCCAGCTGAACAATACGCCATAAAGACGAACCATCATCCAGAACAATTTACACGCACAAATATCGAAAGATTTAAAAAGCAATTGCGCCGTGCTGGTTTTTCTTATGATTGGTCGAAAGAAATTGCGACGATTGACGAAGATTATATCAAATGGACGCAATGGATTTTCCTTAAACTTTATGAAGACGGTTTAGCTTATGTTAGTTATCAACCTGTCAATTTTTGCCCTGCTTTAGGGACAGTGCTCGCAAACGAAGAAGTAATAGATGGTAAGTCAGAAGTGGGAGGATTCCCTGTCATCAGAAAACCGATGAGACAATGGATGTTAAAAATTACAGCTTATGCTGATAAATTAGAAGAAGGATTATCGACACTCGATTGGCCGCATTCAACTCTTGAAATGCAAAAGAATTGGATTGGACGTTCTTTCGGTACACGTGTCGTATTCGATGTCAAAGGTAAAGATGTGAGTTTTAATGTCTTCACGACGAGAGTGGACACTCTTTATGGTTGCATGTATTGTTGTTTGGCACCAGAACATCCTCTCGTCGCCAAAATTACTTCCGAAGATAAAAAAGATGAAGTAGAAGCTTATCTAAAAAAGATTGCCTCTAAATCAGACTTAGAGAGAACGGATTTAAATAAAGAGAAGACAGGCGTCTTCATCGGCGCTTATGCGATAAATCCGATAAATGGTGAAGAAGTTCCTATTTACATTGCTGATTACGTCTTAGCGAATTATGGTGAAGGTGCGGTCATGGCCGTGCCAGCGCACGATGAAAGAGATTATGCATTCGCTAAGGCACATGGCATTGGAATGAGACAAGTGTTAGAAGGTGACATAAGCAAAGAAGCGTTTACAGGTGACGCTAAACATATTAACTCACCTCTTATCAACGGTTTAAATATTGATGAATCTAAAAAAGTTTTAAATGAATATTTAAAAAAGATTGGAAAAGGTGAAGAAAAAATAACGTACAAATTACGTGATTGGCTCTTTTCTAGGCAACGTTATTGGGGTGAACCAATTCCTGTCGTTTATTTGGATGATAATACAATCGTTCCATTAAATGAATCTGATTTACCTCTCACGCTTCCGCACCTTGATGAATATAAACCATCTGGTACTGGAGAAAGTCCGCTTGCCCTAGCGAAAGATTGGCTCGATGTGACGATTGATGGGAAGCACGCTAGAAGAGAAACGAATACGATGCCACAATGGGCTGGGTCTTGCTGGTATTACATCCGTTATTTAGACCCACATAACGATAAATGTATCGCTGATCCTAAACTTATTGAACACTGGCTCCCTGTCGATCTTTATGTCGGCGGAGCAGAGCACGCTGTGCTTCATCTTCTTTATGCGAGATTCTGGCATAAAGTGTTATTTGATCATGGTATCGTCAAATGCGAAGAGCCATTTAAGAAGTTATTCCACCAAGGAATGATTTTAGGTAGCAACTACGAAAAGATGAGTAAATCACGCGGTAACGTTGTAAATCCTGATGATTTGATCGAAGAGTTTGGAGCGGATGCGTTGCGTTTCTTTGAAATGTTCATGGGTCCATTAGAAGCATCCTTACCTTGGAATGATAATGGAGTAGAAGCAGCGAGAAAATATTTAGATAGAGTGTATAGGCTCATCGAATTACCTGAAAACGCTAAAAAGATTAGTGACACTAATGACCACAGCTTAGATTACGTTTACCATTATACTGTTAAAAAAGTAACAGAAGATTTTTTAAATCTTCAATATAACACTGGTCTAGCACAACTCATGGTTTTGACGAACGAAATGTATAAGGCTACTACTATTTATAAACCATATCTAGTTGGTCTCATCATCATGCTTTCACCAGTTTCACCTCATCTCATGGAAGAGATGTATGAAATGTTAGGTTATGATGGCTCTTTAAGTACAGCAAATTGGCCGACGTATGAAGATAAATGTTTGAAGAAAAACGATGTGACGATTGGGGTGCAAATTAATGGTAAATTACGTGGCACGATTACGATTGATGTCGAAGCAGATGAAAAAGCGATTGAAGAAGCTGCTTTAGCGCTTCCTGGCGTTCAAAAATATATCGAAGGTCATGAGATTAAAAAGATTATCGTCATCAAACATCGTATCGTGAGCATCGTCATAAATTGACGTTAATCTCACCATACTCATTTAAATCGGTGGGGATGTCCATGATGACATCCTCGTTTTTATTAAGAATGATCGTATCGAAGTCTAAAGACATATCGCTTTCATAGTTGCCATTATCATTTGTGATGTTTTGGCTTAAGTCGATACTTACATAAAATTTTTCAATGCCATTTTTATCATAATAAAAATCGAGGTAAAAATAATTTAAGTTCGTATCTTTTAAATTCTCATAAATTGTATCTACACGATTATTAAATGCAGTTTGAGATTCATCTTTATAGGTTTTTCCTTCTGCTTCGAGTTCAATTTCCGCACTCATGATAGCGAGAAATCTCTTCGATAATGAAAATTGTAAAATTGTTTTCTCTGCGATTTCATAACTATAAGGTGTAGGCATGAGGTCGATGATGTTAAAAATTGTTCTTACACCAAAGGAAGGCAAATTATTATCATTTGTTAATCTCGATAAATCGATATGAACTTTTCCATTTTCTGGGTAAGTGACACTAGCACCTAGATAAGTTTCTAAAAGTAAGGATGCTATTTCGAGAATGGATGTATCGATAAAGTGTACGTACATTTGGTTTTGTTCATCACTATAATAAGTCAAATTGATAAGCGGCGATAAAAAACTAGTTAGCAAACTTGCTCTCACATACATTTCTCCTTGAGTCATAGTGACAGTTTTATCATCATAAATTTCTTTATGATGCATTGCATAACGATTTTCATCGTCATCTTTAATTTCAATTTCTATTGCATCTTTGCTTAAATCGTCTTGATCATATGTCAAACTGGCTAAATTTAAATTGTCGATAGCATATTCTAAGCGTGATAAATCAGACAAGTAATCTTGTGCAAGGGAAGACAATTCACTTTGCAATTGTTCAGCTTTTTCTTCTAGATAAGCTGGTTCAGCACAACTCGTCATAGTCATTGCGGCTAGTAATAGGAAAATTAACTTCTTTTTCATGGTTATGATTATATCTTTTTGACAATTGAATAACAATTGTATTTCATTATAATAAATGACAGGCACGATACTCACACGTACTGAGATTGTAGCGGAGGTAAAATTATGGTCATCGTCGTAGATATCGGTAATACCGCGATCGATTTAGGAATTATTGAAGAAGGTCACATTATTAAAACGTTTCTTTTCAATACAAATGTTTTAAAAACTGGTGATGAATATGCGATAGGGTTTCAATCACTTAAAAATGGAATTGGTATAAAGGATGAAGAAATCGAAGATATAGTAATCGCTAGTGTCGTCCCATCGATTAGCAAAAGAATTGCGCGAGCGTTAGAAAAAACCTTCCATAAGACACCAATTCTATTGTCCAGACACTTAAAGAGTGGTATTAGATTAAAAATAGATCATCCGCAAGAATTAGGACAAGATTTATTGTGTAGTGCGGTTGGAGCGAAAAAATTAAATTTATTTCCTTCTATTATCATAGATTTAGGAACCGCGACGAAGTTTATCGTCATAGATAAGATGAGCGATCTCGTCGGATGCATCATCTATCCTGGTGTCCAGGTAAGTTTTGATGCACTAGCTGAGAAAGCCGCTCTACTGATGGATATTTCTTTTGATAAACCAGAACACGTCATCGGAAAAAATACGATTGAATCTTTAAAGTCAGGAGCAGTGAATGGGACGATTGCCCTTATTGAAGGTTTGGTAAATATGGTTGAAAAAGAATTAGGATATAAAACTCATAAAATTATTACTGGTGGATATTCTAATATATTAGAAGGAACGCTCGGAAACGAATATTTGTTCGACCATCACCTCGTTTTAAAAGGACTTTATAATATTTATGAACAGAACAGATAGAAAAATTAGGCGGATGAGCGTCGATGCGATATTTATCGCTTTGATTGCTCTTTTCACATTTGTACCTAATCTTGGTTTTATCACCATCGGTCCTATTTCCATCACGACGATTCACCTCATCGTCCTGTTAGGTGCTTTCTTATTTGGATGGGTGGAAGGAGCAATATTCGGCATCGCTTTTGGTTTATGTTCATTATTTAAGGCATTAACGATGCCAGCTGGTGTAGCGGATGCATATTTTATCAATCCTCTCATATCTGTTTTGCCTCGCTTTATCTTTGGCTTATTAGCAGGATTTATTTTTACGATGACGAAATCAAAAATGAAAAATAAAGCGACTTTAGGGGTGATGACCGCTATCGAAAGTGCACTATTAACTTTGCTTCATACAGCGATGGTCATTCCTTTGCTCTATGCGTTCATGGACGATGAAGGCACGACCTTTTTTACTATTATTAGTGCGATATTTACGATTAACTGCGTCGTTGAATTACTTTTAGCGGCTATTCTTACTCCAACTATTGGCATACCTTTATTAAAACCAGCGAGTAAATTAAAAATATATGAAAAGAAGGAGAAAAAAGAAATGAAATTAATACCGGATTTCATCGATAAATCGATGAAAGAAATGTTGAAAACCTTAGGGGAATTGATTGCCATACCTAGCGTTTATGATGAGAAAAGTGTTTCAAAAGAACATCCTTATGGGAAAAAAGTAAGCGAAGCGTTGTCATATCTAAAAAAAGAAGCTTCAAATCTCGGCTTTAAAAGTGCGACGATTTACGATAATAGAGTTTTAGAAATCATCGTCGGTGGTACAGGACCAATTATTGGTATTTTCGCTCATACTGATGTCGTCAGTGCAGAAGGTAAGTGGCATCATGAACCATATCAATTGCATATCGAAGGTAATGATATTTATGGAAGAGGAGTCATCGATGATAAAGGACCATTAGTCATGACGCTCTACACTTTAAAAGCGTTGTTAGATGAAGGTTTAATTAAAAATTATGAGTTACGCCTCGTCATTGGTGGCGATGAAGAAAGAGGGTCTTCTTGTTTAAATTATTATTTTGAGACGTTAAAAAAAGAGAGTCCAAAATATGCCTTTACACCAGATGCTGACTTTCCTTTAATTTATAGTGAAAAAGGTATTTTACATTTTACTTTGAGCAAAGAAATGTCTTTACCCTTAGTTAGTTCTATAGATGCTGGCGTCGCCTTTAATGTTTGCATTGAAAAGGCTCATATTACTCTTAAAGAAGATGAAGAAAAATTTATCAATTATCTAGATGATAATAATGTAAACTTTGTTTTCGATAATAAGGTAGTGACAATATTTGGTAAAGCCGCTCATGGTTCTACTCCTAAGTTAGGAGATAATGCTTTTTTAAAAGCAATTAAATACATCGCTATGTTCACTAGTGATGATGCATTAATGCGAGTCTATGAAAATTTAATAGATCAAGAAGGAGAAAAATTGGGTATTTATGTTAAAGATGATAAGTTAGGTTCTACATCTTTAAATATTGGTAAAGCTCATTATGATGGTAAAACATTAACTTTAAGTATTGATTATCGTCATCCGAACACTATCACGTATGATGAAGTTATTAAAAGATTAAATAGTTTAGATGGCTGGATTTTTCATGAAGATAGTTATGCCAAACCATTGTATATAAATCCTGAAGGTGAACTTGTACAAACATTATTAAATGCTTATCAAAAAGTAAGTGGAGATAAATTAACTAAACCATTAGCAATAGGCGGAGGAACTTACGCTAAAGAAGTGAAAAACTGCGTAGCTTTTGGTCCAGCTGAGCCTTCAAAAGATTATCATATGCACGATGCAGATGAAGTATATCATTTGGATGAAATGAAAAAAGCGATGGCTATTTACTATCACGCTTTAAAGGATTTGATGGAAAAATGAGACAAAAATTTAAACCTTGGGCAAAACCTTACATTTTGGAAAATGCACAATATGATATGTTTAGCGAAACATCTATTACAAAATATCATCATTTTACTCACCACATTTTAGAAATTGGTATGGGAAAAGGCGACTTTCTTCACGCTTTTGCGAAGTCTAATAAAGAAATATTTTTCACTGGCGTAGAAGTAAATCCTAATTGCGGAGCCGTAGCTATGAAAAAATGCATTGATGATGAATTAGAGAATGTCTCGTTTCTCATAAAAGACGCAAAAGAATTGATAATATGTGAGGAATTAGGACTAAAATTTGATGTCATTTATTTAAATTTTCCTGACCCATGGCCAAAAAAGAGACACAATAAACGCCGTCTCACTGCTCCTATTTTCATGTCCTTATATAGAACAATTTTAAAGAAAGACGGAAAAGTCATATTAAAAACTGATAATTTAGATTTCTTAGAAGATAGTTTAGTGACTTTTTCCTCTCTTCATCTTAAGATATTAAGCGTGGATAGAAATTTAAAAATTTCTTCCGAACCAATGAGTGCTTATGAGATGAAATATCGCTCGGATGGAAAAACTATATATAAAGTGGAGGTAATGTATGCTGAAGATATTGAAAACAAGCATTAAATATTTGAAAGACTTAACTCAATTATGTGCGATAAGTGGAAAAGAAGATGAAGTGCGAAATTATCTAAAAAATGCATATACTAAGTTAGGATTAGAAGTTAAATATGATGAATTAGGTTCGATTGTTGCTTTGAAGAAAAGCGATCTTAAGAACGCGCCGAAAGTGCTAGTTATCAGCCATATGGATGAAGTTGGTTTCGTCGTGAAACAAATTTTAAAAAATGGCTTTATTTTAGTAAATACAATTGGTGGTTTAACTTTATCTAGATTGCCTAGCTCACGTCTTATTTTGAAGACACGTAATAACAAGACATTTTATGGAACGATAAGCGCTCTTGCGCCTCATCTTGGGACTAAAGACACTTTAAAATCTAGTGATCTTTATTTGGATTTTGGTTTTACAAGTGATAAAGAAGCGATTAAAAAAGGAGTATGTCCTAATGATATGATTGTGGAAGAAGGGCGATTCATTAAACTTAGTAGTAATCGTTTCATGGCTAAGGCGTTTGATAATCGTTATGGTTGCGCATTAGGTTTAGATTTATTAGATGCATTAAAGGATGAAAAATTACCTTTCGACCTTTACGTTGGTGCAACTGTTCAAGAAGAGGTAGGATGTAGAGGTGCTATTACTTTATCTCATATGGTAAGACCTGATATATGCATCGTCTTAGATTGTTCGCCTGCTAATGATCAAAGCGGTAGTAAAAATGATAATGGTCGATTAGGTGATGGTGTCCTTCTTAGATATTTAGATCGAGGGACTGTCGCAAATCGTCCTTTGCTAAGATTGCAACAAGACACGCTAGACGAACTTAAATTACCTTCGCAATTCTTTACTTCGCCTGGTAGAACAGATGCGAGTGAAGTTCAAATGTCACACGATGGAATATTAGTTTTATCACATTGTGTTGTCGCGAGAAACATTCATTCTCCATCAAGTATCATCGATGGAAGAGATTATGAAAGCGCTCGTTTAAGCCTCGTTGCTATTATGAAAAAAATAGACGCAAAGAAAATTGAAGAGTTAAGAAAGGAAACGGTTTATGGAAGAGATTGAGCTTAAAAAACACGGCAAAATAGCGCGACTTACGAATAAAACGTTCAAATTTGATAAAAGAATTGCCGATGGCTTCTATAGCGCTAATTACTTTTTAAAATCTCATGAAATCGTGAAAAAATTATTGCCGAATCATGTTGTGACGATGCAATTTTTTCAAAGAAGGGAAAGTGCGATGGTCTGTGGCCTTGACGAAGCCATTGCACTCATTCATACTTTTGCACATCGTCCAAAAGATTTAGAAATTTATGCTCTTGAAGATGGCGATATGATTGAAGCTAATGAGCCAGTTTTAAAAATAACAGGTCGTTATGAAGATTTTGGTTTCTTAGAATCTCTCATCGATGGCATCCTCGCTCGACGCACGAGCGTCGCTACGAATGTTCACGAAGTTCTTTTGGCGGCAAGAGGAGTTCCTGTTTTCTCGATGGCGGATCGTCAAGATGACTATCTTACTCAGATAGGTGATGGTTATGCAACTTATGTCGCAGGCATAGATAGAGTATCCACTGATGCACAAGGGTATTGGTGGGGAGGAAAAGGTGTAGGTACCATGCCACACGCTCTCATCGAAATTTGTGATGGAGATATCATCAAAGCAAGCGAAGCCTACTTGAAAGCTTATCCTAATGAAAAGTTGACTGCTCTCATAGATTATCATAACAACGTCGTTCGTGATTCTTTGCTTTTAGCAAGACATTTAGGTGATAAATTAAATGCTGTACGTGTTGATACATCAAAATCTCTCGTCGATCATTATTTCGATGATAAAGATACGAGTGGATTTGACCCACATGGTGTATGTAAACAACTAATTTATGCTCTACGTGCCGAACTAGATAAAGAAGGATATCAACACGTAAAAATTATTGTCTCTAGTTCTTTCAATAAAGAAAAGATTGATGAATGGACAAAAGAAGGAGTACCAGTTGATACTTACGGAGTTGGAACTAGCTTCGTCAATAATATGACTTGCGGCTTTACAGGTGATTTAGTCATGTTAGATGGTAAACCACAAGCGAAAGAAGGGAGACATAATATTCCTTCAACTCGTCTAAAAAAAGTGCCTTATCCAATTGAAAGTTTATAATATGAAAGAAGGGGAAACGAGAATGGAAAATATTTTAGAAGAATTGAAGTGGCGTGGTCTTGTAAAAGATTGCTCTAACGAAGAAGCGTTAAAAAAATTACTAGAAAATAAGCAGACTATATATTGTGGTTTTGATCCTAGTGCCAAAAGTATGCACTTAGGAAATTTCGTCATGATTTCTATTTTGATGCGTTTACAACGTGCCGGCCATAAAATCATCGCTCTCGTCGGTGGTGTAACTGGCATGATTGGTGATCCTAGTGGTAAATCACAAGAAAGAAACTTATTAGACGTAAAGACGTTAGAAAATAATCGCGCATCTATTAAGAGACAACTAGAAAGATTCCTTGACCTAGAAGATGAGAATAAAGGTGAATTACTCGATAATTATGAATGGTTAGGCCATTTAACTGTCATCGATTTTTTAAGAAATTATGGTAAATATTTCCCTATCAATTACATGTTATCAAAAGATATTATCGCCTCTAGAATGAGTGCGGGTATTTCTTATAGCGAATTTTCTTACATGATTTTACAATCGATTGATTTTCTTCATCTTTACGACGAAAAAAAATGCCATATTCAAATTGGTGGAAGTGATCAATGGGGTAATTTAACAAGTGGCTTAGAACTTATTAGAAAAGTTCGTGGAACCGATGCAGATGTTGAAGTTCTTACTGCCCCGTTAATCACGAGAAGTGACGGCCGTAAATTTGGCAAATCTGAAGAAGGCGCACTTTTCTTAGATAAAGAGCTGACTTCTCCTTATAAACTTTATCAATATTTAGTAAACTCTACTGATGAAGATGCTTTACGTTATTTAAAGATATTCACCTTCTTATCAAAAGAGGAAATTGAAAAAATTAGTGAAGAGCATGTAAAGGCACCTCATCTTCGTTTGGCTCAAAACACTCTAGCTTATGAAGTGACGAAGACAATTCATGGTGAAGAAAGCGCTCTTGAAGCAAAACGCATGAGCGAGATACTCTTTAGCGGGGATGTCACTTCCTTAAATAAATCTCAACTCGAAGAAGTGTTTTCTTCTTTTATTCACGAAATTAATGAAGAGATGAAATTAGAAGATTTACTCATCGTCGTCGGTGCAGCGAAATCAAAAAGAGAAGCTAGAGAATTCCTCAACGGTAATTCGATTCAACTGAACGGTGAAAAAATTAAAGATGGTGAATTAATCATTTCTAAGGAACATGCATTATATTCAACTTATTATCTATTAAAACGCGGTAAGAAAAATTACTATTTAGTAAAATTAACTTATTAATTTTTCTCAAATTTTAGTAGCATTAAAAAAAGGGGCTGTTAAGAAACCTATAAGGTGACTTACCCCCTTTTTAGTGGATTTAGAAAGTAACAGATAAACTGTTAAGAAATCTTTTTCTTCTTTTGGTGTTCAATTCTTAATAAC
>CALVPP010000003.1 GCA_944351395.1 uncultured Bacilli bacterium | reverse complement strand
GGGAAGCATCCATGTTAGTCTTATGATATAATCCAGTTAACAAACATTTAATGTCTAGGAAACTGGGTACCTCTCATTTCTGAACTAAGAGAAGCGGGTGTAAATAACTATTTACTTAGCGATTAAAAGAAGACGTCACGAGCCTTTTCTCTAATTTCGCTCGTCGTAGCAAACGGAATACGTGTCGTATAGCCAGCTTTTGCTGCCACATATTGTTTGATGAGCCATTGATTGACATCGCGATTCCATTGATTGATAGAATCGTTATAAACAGTTCTAGCAGCAGTAATTTCGCGTTGCAAATAAGAATTTTGTTGCAAACAATCAGCAATTTCTTGGTGTGCTTTTAAATCCGGATATTGTTCGAAAGCGACACTAATTTGATGACCGATAGCTTCCATCTTTGTAGCGATATCATTACGCACGTTATCATTATTTGCGTTGCCAGAACGATATTTAGCAATTTCTGTCATCGTCGTCTTGTCGAGATCGATAGCTTTATCTAACAATTTTGCTGCATTTTGCAAAATCATGACGCGTTGTTCTAGATAATTGTCGATTTCGGAAGCGTTCGTGTTAATTTTTTGTTCTAATTGTAAGAAATGACTCTCCGTTTTCTTCTTGACGATAAGATATATACCGAAAGTGATGATGTAAAGGAAAACGACGAGTGCTTTACTGCCTTTACCAATCGATACAGGAACTTGTTTAGCGATGACTCGTGTATCACGTCCTTCTTCTAAAGTCGGACCACTCATCTCGTCTAATGCATTAGCCATATATTTATAACCTCCTTTGGTCTAATTATCATTATAGCGGAATATTTCGTCAATTTCACTATCTATATTCCTATTATCAGTAGATACATAACCAAAATATCCGCGATTATAAGTAGAATTATCTTTTGATATAAACTCACCGAATTTGTTCATCATTTTATCGCTTTGGTCGTTGAATTCGTGGCGCGTCTTTCCAATGCGTTTAATATTCACTGCTGTATCTTGTTCTAAAGGAATGTATTCATCCCAATGAACAGGCACCGCGTGAGTACGACCATCACCACCTAAAACAGGAATGTAATCGACGCGTGGCTCGGTGCGATAAGAATGAGCGCGAACTGTCACTTGATCGGTTTTACCTTGTCTATAAGCGTCAACGATTTTCAAAATAGCGTGAGTTCTACTAGCTGGATGTAGGAAAAGCGATTGATCAAAATGATTGACAAGCGCTTCTTCATCATAACTCGTGTAATTGCGACCATAATCCTTTTTATAAATGTATTCGAAAGGTTTATTTTGTTGATATAACGGTATGGAAATAAGTGGAGCGAGATCAAAATATAATCCCTTAAAGTAATTTGAGATATATTCGACGAATTTTTTTCTACTTTCTTTGACGCTATAATGGACGTAATTGGTGGGGTCACCAGAAATGTCAAATTGTTGAGAATGGTTACTAGAAAGATAATTTAAACATTTTCGTTTTATGATAGTAAAATCATCGCCGAATGGTTCTTTATGAGTGATGAGATCGATGAGATTTTGTTGTGCAAGAGGTGTAAAGAGCAATCTAAATTCTACTTCGTTATCGCGATCAGTTCCACCAAAGAGAGCCTCAAATTTTTCATTGGTGAATGGAGTGAATTTTTTGCCTTGTTTGAGAGCTTTATCAGCGTAACTTCTAATTTCTTCAGCTTTTTTCTCAACAAATTTTTCAATAGCTTTTTCATCATCAGGAGTAACGCCTGATGGTTTCCTGGAAAAGCTTAGTTTAGGAGCAGCATCATTTGCGTATACTAGATGCGTATAATAATCATATCGCGGAGCAGGTTTACGCACACTTGCCGTCAGTGTTTGCGTCCTCATTATCGTGCGCGTGCCGCCTTTTCCATCGGATACGGTTTCAGACCAAGAAATGACGATTGAGCCAGTGTAAAGTTTATCATACATAGTCTTATTTAAATTTCTTAAGAGCAAGAAAGGATTGCCTACGATTGATCCGCTCATGACGAAAGTGGTAGAACTATTTTGGTCTTCGTTATCCATGAAGCCATATTTTTCATTCATATATTCAAATTTTTTAATGTCGAAATAATCATCGATTTGAATGAGAGGAACGCTAGAACGAATAATTTTCGTCGGAATCGTCTCATCGAATCTTGCGATGAGTGGAGCGATGTTATTTTTTACTTCGTTAAAAGATTGTTCTTCTTCTTTTTTTGCCTCATTAAACAATTTTTGATTATGCTTTATAAGTTTATTTGAGTAAGTGAAAATCAGAGTGAAAAATAAGATGGCGACAGCGATGCCAGGAATTAGTAAACTAAGACCAATTGGCAAATTTTGTGGGACGATTGTAAAATACATTCCGACGCCAAAACATATGAGACCGACGATGACGAGGAATATAAATAAAGTTCTTACACCTTTACTAACGTTTAGTTTCTTTTGTTTTTGTTCTCTATTTTTAATATTTTTCTCGTATTTTTTTGAAAGGACATCGTTTTCGTCCTCGTTTACATTTGCAATTTTGACTAAATCATCAAAATATTTGGTCGAAGCATCTACGACTTCTTGTTTGATTTTACCAAAATACATTTTACGTGGCTCTAGAATGCTATTATTATCCATTATTTTAATCCCCAATTTGTTGTATACATTATAACCGATTATCTCAAATATATGAATATATTTAAAAGTTGTGGAAAATGTGTATAATTCATCTTTTTCTAGTGCCAGACTTGAATTATTTATAAACATTGATGACAAAATATTTTTTCAATTTATTTGATGTTAAAAAAAGCAAATAACAAAGTTATAATTTATTAGCGATTTAAAGTTATTTTTATCGCCTAGAACAATTATGATTATTAGTAGTTTAATATCGAATCAAAATGACATCTTTGAAGTTCGCTTCGCTCATCACTTGTCAGATAGCGACGTATCTTTACTCGCTAATTTATATTTGCCAATTATCGGTTCCGACGCTTTTAGCTTATATTTCGCACTTAAAGGAATTGGCGAAGATAAAGCGTTATCGCCAATTTTACCTATCGATAGTCTTTTGATGAGACTAAATATTAGCACATCAAGATTAGAAGAAGCGATACATAAATTAGAAGGTATTAATCTCTTAGAGACTTATGTTCGTGATAATGATAGCGATAGAAAAGAAATTGCATTTTATCTTAAGTCACCTCTTTTACCTATCGATTTTTTTCATGATGATTTACTCTCTGGCTTGCTTTTGAAAGCGTTAGGAGAGAGAGAAGTTAATCGTCTTCGTCTCTTCTATAAAAACGAGGATTTGCCGAGAGATATGAAGAAAATGAGCAAGGATTTCATCGAGGTTTACGTCGGTGACATCGATAATTTTGATCCGAAAAATTGTAAGATACTCAATAGCAAAAAACGCAGCGTTAGAAAATTAGATATTACTTTTGATAAAACAACTTTCATGAATAAGGTTAAAGAATTATTGCCGAATATCAAAGATAGTTTTGTGAGTGATGAACGATTCGATGAAATAGCGAGATTGTCGACACTTTTTGGCGTCGATGAAGTTAGTAGCGCTGAAATTATCGTTAATGACATCGACTTAGATAGCGGTGAAGTCGATTTAGCGAAATTTAGCAAAGATTTGAAATGGCAAGTAGGTCACATACCTTCTTCCGTGCGTAAGAAAAATAGAACTTACTTCAATTATTTTTCTAATAACCCTCTTGGAGAAAAAGTTAAACTTATGGAAGAAACCCCTCCCTCTCAATTTCTAAGAATTTTGCAAAATGACCGTCCACCTGTTCAAGCTGATTTAAATCTCATCGATGATTTATCGAAAAATTTACATCTCGCTCCCAGCGTCATAAACGTCTTGATAGATTATTGTCTTACGAAAAATAACAATGTTCTGTCTCGTTCTTACGTGGAAAAAATCGCTGCTTCGTTAGTGAGGGAAAATATTAAAAATGCAGTGGAAACAATGAATTATTTATATGATTACGACAAAAAATCACGCAAGAAAAAGAATGTAGAAAACAAACAGATTGATATGGATAAGAATGAAGACACGACTTCAACAATTGAAACCGAAAATACAAAACAAACTGAAACATCTCTCACCGATGAAGAAAAAAGACAACGCATTTTAGATATCATTAGGGGTAAAAAATGAGCTTATGGACTACGACGTTTTGAATAAATTATCATACACATCTATGAAAGACGAGCAGAAAAAACTTCTTAGAAAGATTTTAGATGATGTCGCTTTAGTCGATGAACTTAATAAATTGAACATCGATGAGACTACGATCGAAAACAATTTAGCGACCATTTCAGCTTTTGCTGATGATTTTCATACGTGTAAAAATTGTAAGGGTCTAGAAACGTGTCCTAAACGACCAAAAGGAACTAAAATTAAACTCGTCAATTTAGGCAAAATCATCGAACGACAAATCGCAGAATGCGAATTAAAAAAAGAGCAGAATAAAATCGATAATCATTATCTATATAATGATTTTCCGACCCGCTTTAAATATGTAAATATAAACGATATCGATGTTTATTCCTTAGATTATATCGGTGAATTAGCAAGTAACATCGCGAATGGAATAAAAGATGATAGTGGAACTTGGATATATGTTTTGGGGGCTTCAAACAATAGAAAAATTCAATCAGTTGCAGGCATTGTCAATCAAATAGTTTTAGATAGTGATATAGAAGTAGCGTCTGTATCTACGAGTAATCTTATCAAGAGACTTTCAGATTTATTTTTTAAAGACAAAAATCGCTTCGATGTAGAATTTGATAATTTGTGTCAAATTCCTATACTTGTCTTTTTAGATTTTGGCGATGAATATAAAAATGAGAGTTCACGTGATAATGTTTTTATCCCTTTGTTACGTGAAAGAAAAAATCGCGGTGTCACCATTTTTATTAGTGCATTCTCCGCAAAAGAAGTAGCCGAGATGTATAGTTTGAGTTATGCTTCTAAGCCGCGCGTTAAACAAATTCAAGATATGTTTAAAAATAGTATTAAAATAGATTTTGGCCCGTTAGATATTTAATTTATCAAATATTGGCTCTAATTTCTTTTCTAAATTTGAAATATCTCCATCGTTAATAATGATGATATCGCATTCTTTTTCGTGTTCGAAAAAATGATTATCACGATCGTAATTTTGCTCGTAATATTTATTAGCATCACGTTTTATTAGTCTTTTTTCCCTTATGGAGTCAGATGTTTTAACGCCGATGACAAAGTCGAACATATCTTCCATCTTAGCGTCAAAGAGCAATGCGACTTCGAAGACGAGATGTCTATTAGTCTGTTTTAATATGATGGATTTTACATATTTTTTTAATTCTGGATAAAGAATCTTTTTCAATTTTTTATCTAAATTAGCATCATTTCTTATTGCTAATCTCATATAGTTAAAATCTATTTCATTCATTTGAAACAAACTTAATACTTTATCTTTAACCGATTTTAATTCGTATAAGTCTTTTGCAATTGCGTCGCAATCATAGGTGAGATATCCTCTTTTCCTAAATATTTCGCGAACGCTAGACTTGCCAGAACCATATAGACCTGTGATGGCAATCGTTTTTGGACCACGTTTATATTGACATGAGGAGCAATACGTCGTTCCTCTACCATTTACTTTAGTAAATTTCAAAGGTTTATGACATGTTGGGCACGGTTCTTTAGCTTTACCATAGACGAGCAAATCATTTTGAAAATGACCATCAACATTATCGATGGAATGATAAGTTTTTATTGTCGATCCGCCTTTTTTAATAGCTGCATTTAAGACGATTCTTGCCTCTTTTAAAATTCGAATAGTGTCTTCAAGCGTTATGTACTTAGCTTTTGTCATCGGATTGATGTGAGCGCGGAATAATGTTTCATCGACATAAATATTGCCTAATCCTGCGAGGACACTTTGGTCTAATAAAACAGTTTTTATGGCGAGATGTTGATGTTTATTAATATTTTGGAACAATTCATTTTCATTCATATCAAAAGGTTCTTTAGCAACTTTTCTCACAAAATCCAACGATTGATAATGATCTTCATCACTCAAATAGAAAAGTCCGAACATTCGAGAATCACGGTAAACTAACGCCTCACCATCAGCGAAATGAAAAATGATGCGAGCGTGGCTTAATATGTCATCACCACGATGCATATATTGGAATTTTCCTTCCATGCGAAGATGGACGATAATGACTAAATTTTCATCTAGATGAAAAAATAAATATTTACCATGTCTTGTTAAATCATGAAAAGTTTTACCGATGAGTTTAGTTTTAAAAACATCGATATCGCTTTTGATAAGTTTTGGTTTCAAAATATCGATGGAAGAAATTCTCTTGCCTTTGATGAGCGGCAAAAGAGCGTTTTTAATTGTTTCAACTTCTGGCAATTCTGGCATTTTATTTCACCTCATCCCAACTTTTTGCAATCGCAAGGCTCGTTTTTAATGGTACTTTTAATTTCAATGCATGTTCCATCTTTTCTTGAATTCGATGTGGAAGAGAATCGAGTTCATCTTTTGGAATTTTAAAAAGGAGTTCGTCATGAATTTGCAAAATGAGTTTAGTTTTATAGTTTCCCTCTTTTAATAATTTGTCGACTTCGATCATCGCCATCTTTATGAGATCAGCAGCGCTTCCTTGTATTGGTGCGTTCATCGCAGCACGCTTAGCGAATTCTCTTCGTTGGTAATTAGTGTCATGAATTTCTCTAATGTAACGCCTTCTTCCTAATATCGTCTCGACATATCCTAATTGGTTTGCATCTTCTACGATTTTATTAAGATATGTTTTTATTTCCGGGAACGCGAGATAGAAAGAAGAAATAATTTCATTAGCCTCTTTTCTTGATATACCTAATTGTTCGCATAAACCCCATTCACTTATACCATAGACAATTCCAAAATTAACAGCTTTTGCTTTTCGACGTTCAAGAGAAGTAATCGTTTCTATATGGAATATTTTTTTAGCTGTCGCTTCATGAATATCTTCATCGTTTCTAAAGATTTCGATGAGACTAGGACAATTAGCAAAATGCGCGAGTATTCGTAATTCGATTTGTGAATAATCTAAGGATAACAAGTAAGTATTAGGGTCAGAATAATAGAATGCTTTTCTAATCATTTTTCCTTCTTCATCACGCACTGAAATATTTTGTAAATTTGGTTCAGAACTGGAAAGTCTACCAGTAGTGGTCACGGCTTGATTGAATATAGCGTGAATTTTGCCATCGGGAAAAATATGATTTTTTAAGCCATCAGTATAGCTGCTAATCAATTTATAGTATTTTCGATAATCAAGAATGAGTCGAACTATTTCATGTTCCTCGGCGTATTGATTCAATACATCGCTAGAAGTGGAGCTATTCTTAGGATCGCCGATGTGTAGTTCATCATATAGAACCTCTTTTACTTGCTTAGGGCTGGAGATGTTAAATTTTTTATGGGCAATCTCATAGATTCGATTTTCATCATCCTCTAATTTTTTTCTAAATGTGGATTCTAACTCATCTAACGTTTTAGCGTGTATTTCAATTCCTTCAATTTCCATTCTCGCTAGGATGTCAGATAATGGTAGTTCCACGTCTAGAAATAATGAGCGTAAATGCATTTTGTTAAGCTCTACTAAAATAGATGGGATGAGACGGTGGAGATGGAAACTTGCTTTGATGTAACGCTGTGGATTAATAGATTGAAAGATGCTCATCTCTTCCTCTTCGCATTCTAACGAAATACCTCTTGTTGCAAAGACGCTATCGATGTCAAGTCTTGAGGAGGAATCTAATAAGTAAGTAGCGAGTAAAAGATCAAAATTGTTTCCGTTAACGGTGATACCAAAACGATTTAAAGCACATTTTGTAGCCTTGTAATCATAGAATGATTTTTTCTTTGTTCCATCTTTTAGAAATGTTTTTAGTTTTTCGTCTTTTTTTAAATCATCGATATCGATGTAGTAATTATGATTATCGAACGTAAAAGCGAGTCCATAAACATCATCGAGATGGTAATTTTGATAATTCATAGCGAGGACGAAAGAAACATTATCGCTTAATGATAAGTGAGAAGTGTTGCTAATTTTCTCATAATCTAAATTTTCTTGTTGATGATGAGCCCATTTCTTAGGAAGTTTCGCTAGTAATGTTTTAAATTCTAATTTGTTAGCAAAATCACTCGCTCTTTCGAATAAATAACCATTGTAAGTTAAATCTTCTAAAGAAAAAGGTAAAGGTATATCAGTCTGAATGATGGCTAGTTCTTTACACAATCTACCTTGTTCTTGATGAGCGATAATCATCTCACCAATTTTACCTTTAATATTGCCTTGTTTAGCCGCTTCGATAATGTTGTCTAGCGTGCCATAAGTTTCGATGAGTTTAGAGGCTGTTTTTTCTCCAATTGAAGGAATTCCTGGTAAATTATCGCTGCTATCTCCGCGTAATCCTTTAAAATCGGTAATATGAGAAGGAGCAAACCCATAAGTATCTAAGACTTCTTTTGCGTGCATGGTTCGAATGTCTGACATGCCTTTGATGAGAAGGTCGACATGTATATTATCATCGATTAGTTGAAGGAAATCGCGATCGCTCGTATAAATGGTGACGTCATATCCTTTTTTGCTAGCCATAGTAGCGACGCTACCAGCTAGATCATCACCTTCATATCCTTCTTCTTCGAATGTGTAAATGCCTAAAGATTTTAGGAGTTCACGTGCAAGGGGAAATTGTTCGACTAGTTCTTGTGGAGCAGGCTTTCTATTAGCTTTGTATGTCTCCAATTGTTCATGGCGAAATGTCTTTTTGCCAGTATCGAAAGCGACAAAAATCTTATCCCCGTCTTTGAGTTTATCGATAATTTTTAAAATCATGTTTGAAAAAGCAAAAATGGCGTTTGTCGGTGTGCCGTCTTTCGTCCGCATGATATTAGCGCCAGGATAGGCGGTTGCATAATACGCTCTAAAGAGGAGCGAGTTTCCATCGATAATAATTACTTTTTCCATCTCATTTTCCTGCTTTCATTTCTAAAATTATAAGGCTGCCTTTATGGTCTAGTTTTCCCTTGATGATGACGAGCATATCTTTTTTGAGAAGTAATTGATATTTATTAAAAGTTTCAGGGAAAAGTACTCCATCCATCTTCATAGTGTCATCGATGAGAGTGACAAAAGCCATAGTTTCATCACGTTTTGTCTTTATGATTTTTTTAGCTGAAATTAACGCTATGACTTCATGTTCTTTACCATCATTTTTAAGTTCTTCTAAACTTATGAGATGTCGATAACTTTCATCTCGCTTTAAGGAAGTGAGGAATTTACCACTTATCACCGCACCCAAAACATCTAATTCACGAGATAAAGTCTCGCTATCATCAGGCGCAATATTTTCTAGTAGCGGTGGTTCTAAAGGTAAAAAACCTCCTTCTTCGGCACTGGCGACATCGCCGTAGCGAATAAGATCGTCTAAATTATTATTATCTCTTAAAGTTTCACGATTGATATTGAAACAATCTAAAGCCCCGCCATCGATGAGGGAAAGATATTCCTTCTTATCGAGTTTATAAGAATGTATTCTTTTGAAAAAATCGTATACGTCTAAATATTTGCCATTCGCTTCTCTTTCCTGAATGATTGAGGTGCTAACTTTGGTATTGATTCCTTTAATCGCGCTTAGCGGGAATAAAAGTCCATCATCAGCAGCTAGAAAATGCGAAGTTGATAAATTGACATTTGGATTTTTTAAAGGGATATGTATTTCTTTTAATTCTTGTAAATAATTGAGGAATTTAGATTCAGCCTCTGCCCCTTTACTATCTAAAATCGCACTATAAAAATATAACGGATAATGTTTTTTTAGATAAGCCATTTTCGTTGCAATCATCGCGTAAGCTACCGAGTGTGATTTATTGAAACCATAACCAGCAAAATCTTTGATGAGATTGAATATAGTTTTTGCTTGGTTTTCGTCTCTTCCGTTTCTCTTTGCACCATCTAAAAACATTTTTTCTAAAGCGATGAGTTCAGCTGGTTTTTTCTTTGAAATTGCTCTTCTAAAAGAATCCGCTTGGCCTAAGCTAAGTCCTGCATATATTCGAACTATTTGAATAATTTGTTCTTGGTAAATGAGTATTCCATAAGTGGAACGAAGAACCGGTTCTAAACACTCATCTAAATAAGTAATTTTTTCTATGCCTTTTTTCCTTCTTACATATTTTTCTATTTCATTTTTAGGGCCAGGTCTTCCTAAAGCAAGGACATCGACGACATCAGTAAATGTGGATGGCTTTATCTTTTGTATAGCTTGTTTCATACTACTTTGTTCTAATTGGAAAATACCCATGGTCAAGTTATTTTTTATTAGTTCGATACTTGCTATATCGTCATACGGTATTTCATCAAAAGTAAGTAAAACGTCCTCTCTTTCTTTTAGTAAAGATAGAATATCATTTATGGTCGTGAGGTTAGTAATGCCTAAAAAATCCATTTTTAAGAAACCTTGTCTTTCTAACGCTCCCATTTCGTATTCGCTCACATAACCTACGTGCTCATCATGCATGATAGGTAATATTTTATCTAATGGATCATCATTAATGATGATACCAGATGCATGAAGCGATGATTGACGCACTAATCCTTCAATTTTATTAGCAAGCCGCACGACATCAAAATAGATAGGGTCGTTATCGACGTAATGTTTAAATTTCTCGTTTTTTCGATATGCATCACCTAAATTCCATCTCGGATCGATGATGAGTTTTGAAAGAGTGTCAATGATGCGAGTGTCAATATCGTAAACTCGTCCTATGTCACGCAATGCTTGCTTTGCCCCGATAGTTTGAAAAGTCGCTATATGAGCGACATGATCCTCGCCACAACGATTTTTTACGTAATTAATAACTTCCTCGCGATGGACATCAGCAAAATCGATATCAATATCAGGCATGCTCTTTCTTTCCGGATTCAAAAATCTTTCAAAAAGGAGGTCATACTTTAAAGGATCGACATCAGTGATGTTTGTAAGATAACTAACGAGACTTCCGACTGCGCTTCCACGACCAGAACCGACGATAATATTGTTTTTCTTTGCGAAATTGACGTAATCACTCACTAATAAGAAATAGTCGCTATAGCCCATTTGATTTATAACGCTTAATTCATAATTTAGACGCTCAATGTATTCGTTTTTATCTTTAGATAAATGCTTATTTTTTAGTCCATCTAAACAAAGCAATTTAAGTTTTTCATCAGCACTTTTTGAAGAATCGAACTTACTCGTGTGAAATAATTCACCTCTTTTGACATTTAGTTCAAAATTGATGGAGTTCGCAATATCGGCAGTGGAATTTATCTCTTCTTCAGTATATCGCTTAAGATTTTCTTCGTTTGGAAGATGATATGGCCCTCTTTTTTCCTTGATAGTAAGCTTTTCATCATTCCTAATGGCGTTTAATATTTCTAACGTTATAGCGTCCTCACTCGTCTCGTAAAGTATCAATGGAAAAGCGATTGTTTTGTAATTATGAGCATCTTTAAATTTTCTTACTTCTGAAGCGATGAGTTCATCTCGTTCATCATAAATCGCTATTCCGATGAAGAAACCTTTCGCTTTAGTAGAAATTATTGCTAATGTTTTTAAAAAATTAGTGTTTTTGATGTTTTCTAAAAAAGTCTCGTTTCCTTCTAAAATTACAAATAAACCGGTGCTTAGACTAGTTAAGTCACTTAATTTTAATTTCTTTAGTTTGTACAGTTCATGAATTTTTAAGAGATTTTGATAACCGTCCTCTTCGCTTATAAAAAAAGAAAAATTTAGATTATCGACATCTATTTCCATCCCAAGTATTGGATTGAAACCATAATCCTTTAAAGTATTATAAAAAACGGGAATTCCGTGCATGACTGATATATCACATAGTCCTAATGATTTAAGATTATTTTTCATCATCATCTTCACAATTTTTTTCATCGAAAAACCACTTCTTAGAAAACTATAAGTGGAACGAAGGTGAAGAGGGATGAAAGTCATATTAACCTCTATTCAACGAATAAATCATCTAAATCTTTAATAAATGCATCTAATTCATCGAGAGAATTTATTTTTGCTCCTGATGCTTGAGCATGGCCCCCGCCTCCCCATTTAGTGGCGACGCCATTAATCGCTTGTTTCTTTGAGCGAATAGAAATTCTAAAACATGGTTCTTTGTTATCTTCTGTTATAGAACACCAAGCATTAATACCTTCGATGTTGGAAAAGATATTGACGTTTTCTTTACCCCGTTCAGTAGTGATGTTCAATTCTTTTTGCACATCTAGAGGTAAAACATAATACGCTACGCCATGTTTTGAAACTGAAAAGTGATTCAAAATATAGGCTGTAACTTTCAAATCATCAATTTTTTTAAGATACATAGCGTTATATATGTCGCTAATATTGATGCCGGTATTGAGCAATTCCATCGCGATGGCAAAAGTATGCTTACTAGTGGAAGAATATTGGAAACGCCCCGAGTCACCGACTATAGCGCTATAAAAATAAGAAGCAGCTTCTTTTGATAAAATATAATTTTCTTTAATAGAAACATTCAAAATGAAATCGACGATAATTTCTGCAGTGCTCGCTGCACTCGTATCTACTATAGAAATTTTTGCCATATTTTCAATATCTGGATGGTGGTCTATCTTAATTTTTGTACGGCATTTTTTAAAACGTGGATCAGCGATACGCGATGCATTAGAAACATCTAAAATAATGGCGAGTGGTTTTCGATCCTTAAAATATGATTCATCAATTTTATCCGTTTCTGGATAAATTCGTGGGGTAAAAGTGACATGATTATCGCCGACGACGTGGATGGATTTATTTGGGAAGTTATCTTTTAGCCAAGTGTACAAACCAAATTGAGAGCCTAGTGCGTCAAAATCAGGCATGATATGGCGAAAGATGACGATGTCATCATGTTTTTTTATTTTGTTCAAAATTTTCTTATAAATAGTGCGATATTGTGCACCGTAATTTTTAATTTCTAGTGGTAAAGTGTTTTTCATAATTTTTCTCCAAGGTAAATTTTGTAAGTATCTCTTGCAATCATAATTTCTTCATCTGTCGGTATGACTGCCACTTTAATTTTTGAAGACGGCTTAGAAATGATTATTTCTTTACCTCTTGCATTTGTATTTAGTTCATCATCAATTTCGATGCCAAGTGAAGGTTTTAAGGCATCGCAAACGACTTTGCGAATGTAAGGATCATTTTCACCGATGCCAGCACTGAAGATGATCATATCGACATGACCTAATCTTACAAAATATTGTCCGATGAAATCTAATGTGCGTCGTGCGAATAGATCCATGGTGAGTTTTGCTCTTTCGTCACCCTCATCCATCGCCTTTAAAATATCGCGTGAATCGCTTGAGACGCCACTTACTCCTTTTAGACCACTTTCTTTGTTGAGAAGTCTAAAGACTTCATCATTAGTTTTTCCAGTTACTTTTTGAATGTAATAATAGACGGAAGGATCGATATCACCAGAACGAGTACCCATCATGATGCCGCCGAGAGGAGTTAGACCCATCGATGTAGCGATTGAACGCCCATCTTTAATAGCGGTAATAGATGAGCCGCTACCTAAATGGCAAGTAATTAAGTTTAATTTTTCTTTTGAAAGCATAGCACTAGCACGTTCTGCCAAATAGCGGTGGGATGTGCCATGAGCACCATAACGTCTAAGATCATATTTTTCATAAAATTCGTATGGGATTGGATATAGATAATCAACGGGTTCTATCGTTTGATGGAAAGAAGTGTCACAAGTGATAGCCATTTTGACATTAGGCAAAACTTCTTTAAATGCTTTGATACCAATGATACTCGCTGGATTGTGTAAAGGACCTAATGGGATAAGTTTTTCGACGATAGAAATGACTTCATCGTCAATTTCAGTTGTCTTCGAAAAATATTTACCGCCTTGAACGACCCTATGGCCGACAGCAACTATTTCATCGATATGATTGACAACGTGCATTTTTATCATCTCTTCTAGAAGAAGATTAATAGCGACCTGGTGGTCTTTAATCGGTGTAACGTAACTTTTTTTCGTATCACCTTTCTTCAATGTAAAAATTGCATCTTCAAAACCGATGCGTTCGACGATACCAGAACAGATAACTGTCTCTTCTGGCATCTCGTAAAGTTTGTACTTAAGACTGGATGAACCAGCGTTAACTGCCATGACTTTTGACATTATTTTCTCCTTATTAAATTAATCAACGCTAGTATTATAAAACAAAAAAGAGTGAAATTGGTATGCAAAGCATAATTTTTATGAAAAGAATGTTTGCAACTTTATAAAAAAGCATATAAAGTAAAAATTGTTAAAACTTCAATTTTTTGGAGGCTTATTACGTGGCTGGCAAGGTTTATTTTAGTAGTAAAATCGATGAGTCGACATTAGTTAAACTTTATGATTATTTCAATAAACCATTGAAAGGTAATGTCGCAGTTAAGGTACATTCATGGGAAAAAGGCAATAACAATTTTCTACGACCATCTTTTTTTTAAAAATATCGTGGAACGAGTTAACGGCACAATTGTTGAGTGCAATACCGCTTATGACGGAGCAAAAGATGATAGTAAGAAACATTGGGTACTCATGAATGAACACGAATGGACAAAATATTTTAAGGTTGACATCTTAGATGAAAAAGGCCACTTGATTATCGATACTGCCGAAATGTATGGAGTAGGCAGTTTAGATTATGAATTAATTAATATAGGTTAATGAAATTATGAAAATTTTATATTTTGATTGTCAAAGCGGTATAAGCGGAAATATGACTATCGCCGCTTTATTAGAAATTGTTAAAGATGATGCTTATTTTCTTAACGAATTAGGAAAATTACATTTAAATGGATATAAGATTTCTATAGAAAAGACGGAAAAACATGGTATTTTTGGCACTTATGTTAATGTAATTTTGACTGAAAATGATCATTCACATGAACATCGTCATCTTTCTAACATCTATCAAATCATCGATGATAGCGATTTATCATCTAATGTTAAAGACCTCGCTAAAAAGATGTTTCTTAATGTTGCAATAGCTGAAAGCAAAGTACATAACATAAATTTAGAAGAAGTACATTTTCATGAAGTTGGAGCGATTGATTCCATTGTCGACATCGTCGGAACAGCAATTTTAATCGATAAAATTAACCCAGACCACATTTATTCTAATATTCCTAATGAAGGCAAAGGATACATAGAATGCGCACACGGTAAGATGATGGTACCAGTGCCAGCAACTTTAGAAATTTTTAAAAATCATAAAATAGCATTTAATGTCATCGATATTGATACGGAATTAATTACTCCTACTGGGGCGACAATTCTTGCTTCGCTCGTAGAAAAATGTATTCCCATCTTTCCTTTTAAAATTGAAGAAATAGGATATGGTGCTGGATTAAAAGATTTATCTATTCCTAATATGTTAAGAATAATTTATGGCGAGATAGATGAAAAAGATGAAGACATCTTGGAAATAGAGACGAATATCGATGACTGTAGCGGTGAAATTCTTTCCTTTGCTATGGAAAAATTATTTAAAGCAGGTGCGTTAGATGTTTTCTACACTCCCATATACATGAAGAAAAATCGTCCCGCTTATAAACTCTCCGTTATCGCCCAATTAAAAGATTTAGAAAAAATGTGTGATATCATCTTTACTCAAACGACTGCAATCGGAATTAGATATACTGTGAAACATCGCAATATTTTGCCTAGAGAAATAGTTAGTATCCAAACAAAATACGGACCGTTACTTTTTAAGAAAGTTCATCATCCAAAAGGTGATAAAATTTATACTGAATTTGAGTCATTAAAGAAAGTGTCGGATGAAAAGAACATACCCTTAAAAGACTTATATGATTTGGTGAAAGATTATGAAGAAGATTGAAGATATTTTAAACGAATATAAAAATGGTAAATTAAGCCTTATAGACGCTATAACGTGCATTAAGTCGATAAACTTTTTCGATATGGGTTTTGCTAAAATTGACGATGATAGAAAAAACAGGACTGGAGCAAATGAAATTGTCTATTGTGAAAATAAAGACGCTGATAAAGTTAAGAAAATTTTTTCATACCTTTATGAACAGAACGGCGAGGTTTTGGGGACGAGAGCAAATGAACTACAATTCCAAAAAGTAAAAGAAGTTATTCCATCTGCTACATATGATGAGACTTCCCGCATTTTAAAAGTAGCAAAAAAGAAGGAATTAAAAGGACACATCATCGTCATGAGCGCTGGTACTGCTGATATTAAAGTAGCGGATGAAGCGTATGAAACTGCTACTTTTTTAGGTTCATTTGTAGAAAAAATATATGATGTTGGTGTTAGTGGCATTCATCGTCTTCTCGCTTTTGAAGAAACACTTAAGAAAGCGAACGTTATCATATGCGTCGCTGGTATGGAAGGTGCTTTGGCAAGCGTAGTAGCAGGTTTAGTAAAAGTGCCTGTCATCGCTTGTCCTACATCAGTTGGTTATGGTAGTAATTTTGAAGGATTAAGTGCTTTGTTGACTATGTTAAATTCTTGCTCAAATGGCGTTACATGCGTCAATATAGACAATGGCTTTGGAGCGGGTTATGTCGCTCATCAAATAAACACACTCGCATGCAAGTAAAAAAAGATAAATTGGCCATACTAGACAATTATTTGTCTAAACTAGGAAAAGTCGCTATTGCGTATTCTGGAGGTATTGATTCTCTATTTTTATTGAATAGAGCAGAAGAAGTTTTAGGTAGTGATAATGTTTTAGCTATCATCGCTCATAGTGTTTTATTCGATCCTTACGAATTTGAAGAAGCAATTTCTTATTTAAAAAATAATAAAATCAATTATGATGTCGTGACCTTTAATCCATTGGATGACGAAGAAATATCTACTAATAGCAAAAACCGTTGTTATAAATGTAAAAGAATGATGATGAATAGAATAGTAGTTAGAGCCAAATTAAACCAAATTCCATATGTTTTAGATGGTCAAAACTACGACGATTCTTTAAGCCAAAATAGACCAGGCATGCGAGCAGTCAAGGAACTTGACATTTTAAGCCCTCTCATGGAACTAGGTTTTCGCAAAAAAGAAATAATTGAATTAGCTAAAAATGTAGGAATTACACAATATGACAAACCATCGAATACATGTCTTGCGACGCGGTTTCCTTATGGAACTAAACTTGATGTTAACCAAATGAAGAAAGTTGCAGAAGCGGAACGATTATTAAAAGAGGCAGGAATTTGCTTCGTTCGTGCTAGGTGTGAAGATGGAACTTTAAGAATTGAAACTCTAAAAAAATATTTTTCAAAGATTGTACAAGATGAAGATTTATTGCGAAATTTAAAAGAATTGAACTTTGAGAAAGTAACTTTAGATTTAAATGGCTATCACTCCTATTAGTTAAGAAAAACGTAATCTATTTAATATTTTTAAATAAGATATAAATTTTGCAATGACATAGCATTTAATAAATGATAAAATGCAACGTGGATGTATGCACACAGGCTACATTAAAAAGAAGGATTTACATTTATGGCATATGGATTACTTTATGATTTCCTCATGGGACAAACGATTGATGCATACCATTATTTTGGAGCTCATTTCGAAGAACGCGCTGTAACTGAAGTTCACGTCATCCAACAAAAAAATGGCCGACCGCGTACGATTAAAAAAGATGCAGTTTTAAAAGGTGTCATCTTCAGATTATACGCTCCAATGGCAAGCGATGTGAGCGTCATCGGCGAATGGAATAATTGGGACCCAACTATTCATAAAATGAATCGTATCGACGATAGTGGCGTTTGGGAAGTATTTATTCCACGTTTAGAAAATTATCAATCCTACAAATTCCATTTTAAGAATGCACACGGACAATATGTCGATAAAGCTGACCCATTCGCTTTCTTTAGCGAATTACGTCCAGGCACATGTTCGCGCTTGTTCGATTACCGCAATTTCATTTGGCATGACGATGCTTGGTTAAAGAATCGTTCACGCTGTTTTGATGCTCCGATGTCAATTTATGAGATGCATCTTGGTTCATGGAATGGTAAAGTGGATGGTCGTTATAGATCTTATGAAGAAATTGCTGATGATTTAATCCCTTATCTACGTGATTTAGGATACACCCATATTGAAATCATGCCTGTCACTCAATATCCATTTGAGGGTAGTTGGGGTTATCAAGGCACTGGCTTTTATTCAGCAGATTCACGTTATGGCAATCCGATGCAACTCATGTCCTTCATCGATAGACTCCATCAAGCAAACATTGGTGTCATCTTAGATTTCGCTCCCGTTCATTTCGCTACTGATAGTTGGGCATTAGCAGAATATGATGGCACTTGTCTTTTCGAATATAGCGATGATAGACGCTATTCACAATGGGGTTCTTGTCAATTTAATTTAGGTAAAGATCCGGTTCGCTCCTTCCTCATGTCTGCAATGAATTATTTCCTCGAAGTTTTTCATTTCGATGGCATTAGAATCGATGCTGTTTCGAATATGGTGTATTACCAAGGAAATAAAGGTTTAGGACGCAATGAAGAAGCTATCGAATTTTTAAAGAGACTTAATGGCCGCATTCACGACCGTCACGATAGTGTCATGATGATTGCAGAAGATAGTACTGATTTCCCTAATGTCACGAAATCGACTTGGTCTGGTGGTCTAGGTTTCGATTACAAGTGGGATTTAGGTTGGATGAACGATACGTTAAAGTATTATTCAAAAGATCCGATTTATCGTAAGTATGAGCACAATACGCTCACTTTTTCCATGGCTTATTTCTACAGTGATAATTTCCTTTTGCCTTTAAGTCACGACGAAGTCGTACACGGCAAAGGAACGATCATCAATAAGATTTATGGCAATTATGACGATAAGTTTGCCCAATTACGTAATCTTTACACATATCAATTCGCTCATCCAGGTAAGAAATTGAATTTCATGGGTAATGAACTTGCCAGTTTTGATGAATGGAATGAGAACAAATCTCTACCTTGGAATCTTAGAACTTTCCCAAAACATGATTCCGTAGTTCGTTTAGTGAGAGATTTAAATCTCATCTATCGTTATGAATCAGCGATGCATTTCGAGGAATATAATCCTTTCCATTTTCAATGGCTCATGGTCGATAATCACGACCAAAGCGTTTTTGCTTTCCAAAGGAAAGTCGGTGATTCATTGCTCGTCTTCGTCTTCAATATGACGCCAGTATATTATGAATATTACGATATTCCTCTCATGGAAGAAGGTGTCTATGAAGAAATATTCAATTCGGATAAAGACGTATATGGTGGCTATAACCAGTATAATGGCCTACCAGTTACTTCGAGCGAATTTGGTCCAGAAGGTAAACCACATAAGATGACAATTAAGCTCGCTTCTTTTGGTGCGTGTATCTTCAAAAAAATTAAATGATGTAATGAAGAAAGGAACAACACATGTTTAGCAACAAACTAGAATTTAAACAAGAATTCGAACGTCGACTCAGCGAAAAATATGGTAAAGGTGTCGCTGACTCACACATTACCGAAAGATACAATATCCTCGGTGAAATGGTAAGAGATTATGCAGGTTACAACTGGCGTTCGACAAGGGAAGCGATATTAGCTAATAAGCCTAAGCAACTCATCTATTTTTCGATGGAATTTTTAATCGGTCGTCTACTCGTCAATAATTTGATGAATCTCGGCATTTATTCTGTCGTAAAGGAAGGTTTGCACGATCTTGGCATCGATATCAATGAATTAGAAGATCAAGAATCTGACGCCGGCTTAGGGAATGGTGGTTTAGGACGCTTAGCAGCTTGCTTCATGGATTCAATAGCGACTCTAGGTTATCCAGGCCATGGAAACTGCATTCGTTATGAATATGGTTTCTTCAAACAAAAATTGACTGATGGTAAACAAGTTGAACTCCCTGATGTTTGGCTAACAAATGGTTATGTTTGGGAAGTAAGAAAACCAAAACATGCAGTGGAAGTAAAGTTTTACGGCAATGCCGAAACTTATCTTAAACCCAATGGTGAATATGCTTCCCGTACGGTCAATGCAGTGTGCGTCAAGGCAGTTCCATATGACGTATCTATCGTCGGTTACCGCAATGGTGTCGCTAATACATTAAGATTATGGTCGGCAGAACCAAGTGAAAATAATTTACCTACTAATCAATCTTTCTCAGATTATCTTAGTACATTAAAAGAACTTTGCCACGGTCTTTATCCTGATGATTCGACAGAAGAAGGTAGAATTTTAAGACTAAGACAACAATATTTCCTCGTCAGTGCTGGCTTACAATCCGCGATGAGAGGTCATATTGGTCGATATAAAACTCTTAAAGACTTCAGCGATTATTACGTGTTCCAATTAAATGATACCCATCCAATTTTGGCTATTCCTGAGATGATGCGTCTTCTCATGGATGAATATGGTTTTGGTTGGGATGAAGCATGGGAACAAGTGAAAAAATGTATCGCTTTCACTTCGCATACAATCATGCCAGAAGCGTTAGAAAAGTGGCCAATTCACTACGTACAAAAATTATTCCCACGTATTTTCATGATTATCGAAGAAATTAATCGTCGCTTCATCTTAGAGATGAATGAAAAGAACGTTCCTGAAGACAAAAAACGTGCGATGGTCATCATTAAAGACGGGCTTATCTACATGGCAAATATTGCTCTTTACGCTTGCTTCTCCGTCAATGGTGTTGCTCCATTGCATACAGAAATTCTTAAGAAAAATACATTCAAGGAATTTTATGAATTATATCCTAAGAAATTTAATAATAAGACCAATGGTGTCACTCATCGTCGTTGGCTCCTTTATTCCAACCCTCAATTAGCGAAATTGATTACTTCTAAAATTGGTGATAATTGGATTCGCCATATGGAAGATATAAAAGAATTTGCTCAATTTGCTGACGATAAAGATGTTCAAACACATCTTATGAAAATTAAGCGTCAAAACAAAGAGAAGTTCATCAAATATATCGAATCTTACTATAAACGTTTCAATTTAAAAGTCGATCCAGATTCAATATTCGACGTCCAAATTAAGCGTTTACACGCTTATAAACGTCAACTCATGAATGTATTCCACATCATGTATCTCTATCAAAGATTGAAAAATGATCCAAATTTCAAGATTCATCCACGCACTTTCATCTTCGGAGCAAAAGCTGCACCGAGTTATGAATACGCTAAAAAGATTATAGAACTCATCTTAGCCGTGGCTAAAGTCATCGACGAAGATCCTTATGTTTCTAAATTCATCAAAGTTATTTTCTTAGAAAATTATAGCGTCTCTTTAGCGGAAATTACGATTCCTGCTGCTGACGTAAGTGAACAAATTTCTTTAGCAGGCAAAGAAGCTAGCGGTACTTCCAACATGAAATTTATGATGAATGGAGCTATTACCTTAGGAACTCTAGATGGTGCAAATATCGACATCGCTGAAAGAGCAGGAAAAGGTAATAATGTCATCTTCGGTCTTAAAGAAGAAGAAGTTGAAGATATCAAATTCCGTGGTGCTTATAATCCATGGGGCGTCTACAACAATGATGTTCGTGTCAAAAATATTATCGATTCATTGTTCACTGGTCCTTGGGCGGAAGATGATCCGAACAAATTCCGTCAAATTTTCGAAGAAATTATGAATCGTAATGATGAATTCATGAATTTGCTCGATTTTGATAGTTACGTCAAAGCACAAGAAGAAATTGAAAAATTATACGAAGATAAGGAGAAATGGGCGAAGATGTGCATCTACAACATCGCTGGTTCTGGATTCTTCAGTTCTGATCGCACGATCGAACAATATAATAAAGATATCTGGAAGATGAAGAAGATCACTTCCTTCAAAACATTTAAAGAATTCGATGATTGAACTAAGCGAACTTTATAAAAAACAAAGTCAACTTGACATGACTATTGCTTCCAAACGAGGAATTGGAGTCGAAGAAACGCTAGAAGAAAGATGTTTAGCTTTTCTTGTCGAACTCGGAGAACTCGCTAACGAGACACGTTGTTTCAAATATTGGTCTTCTAAAGGAATGAGCCCGAAGGAAAGAATACTTGATGAATATGCGGATGGTCTACATTTCTTACTTAGCATCGGCAATATCATTAAGACGAGTTTCTTACGCGGCGAAGGTCAAGAGAGTTATCAAACTTTAACTGACGCCTTTGTCGCTACTTACAATTCCTTTACTATATTCGTTGCAAATCCTTTTGATAAGTTATATATTAGAGCATTCCAAGAATTTCTAACTCTTGGAAAGATGCTCTCGTTGAGCGAAGAAGAAATTGAAGAAGCCTATCTTAAAAAGCTCAAAATTAATTATGAGCGACAGGAGAATGGCTATTAAGAGAAAGTAGAGGTTTTATTTATGAATCGCGAAGAAAGATTAAATTTTCTTAAAAACATCTCAGAAGTCGACGGCATAAGCGGTGCCGAAAATGAAGTAGCAAAACTCGTAAAGCGCGAGTTAAGTGATGTCGCTGATCACTTTGAATATGATAATTTGGGCTCTATCATAGCCTATAAAAAAGGCGAAGAAGGGGAACCTACCGTTCTCATCTGTGGCCATATGGATGAGGTTGGTTTTCTCGTCTCGCGTATCGAAGATAGTGGTCTATTACGCCTCGCTCCTATCGGAGGATGGTGGAATCATGTCGTTCTCGCTGAGATCATGACCGTAAAGACGCGTGATGGTAAAGAATATAAAGGTGTTATCGGTGCCCAACCTCCACATGGCTTGAGTGCTGAGCAACGTGCGAAAGTCTTAGCGACTAGTGATTTATATCTCGACATGGGTGTCAAAGATAAAAAAATGATCTTAGATTTAGGTATTCAAGTTGGCGATACAGTTACCCCATATACTGAATTCCGCGTCATGAATGATGGAGAAACTTTATTAGGCAAAGCTTGGGATGATCGTAGTGGTCTCGCTATTGCGATGGAGACGATGAAAGCCCTAAAAGGTGTAAATCATAAAGCTAATTTAGTAGTGGCTGGAACTGTGCAAGAAGAAGTTGGTTTACGCGGTGCTAAAACAGCAAGTTATCACGTCCACCCTGACATCGCTTTTGCAACTGACGTCACTTTAAGTTACGATTTACCTAATTCACCCAATAATCCTACGAAACTTGGTAGTGGTGTCGCATTGTCAATCATGGATAGAAGCGTCATCGCTCATCGCGGCTTATTCGACTTTGTCGAAAAGATTGCTAAAAAGCATAACATTAAATATACTTACGACCTCATGGAAGCTGGCGGCACAGATGCTGGCAATATCCATCTAAATTACGATGGTATCATCACGATGACTATTTCCTTACCATGTCGTTATTTCCATTCACATGTCTCATTAATCAATTATGAAGACTATGTAAACGCTGTTAATCTCATGGTAGAAGTAGTGAAAGCTATCGATAACGAAACGCTTAAAAAATTACGTGAACGTTAATCCTTTCTAACTATTGTTATTTTCAAAAATAAAGGACCTAATGGTCCTTTATTAATTTAATTTTCTATTTTAACAATTGATCAATTTCTTCTTCGCTATAAATTTTAATATCAGTTTTTTCTCTTAAGAGTTCTTTAAAGACGCCTTCTCCAGGTATCAAACGTCCTAAAAAAGAACCATCATAAATAAAATGAACGCCACAAGAAGGAGACTTTTCCTTTAAAAGAGCAATATCAACATGCGTTTTTTTAGCGATATCTAAGCATTGGTTAGCCCCATCATAAAACGCCTTACTAACATCTACTCCATCTTTTCTTATAACTCTATTTTCTCTTCGTTCATTAGCTATTCGAGGAGTAGTTAGACCACCCATTACCTCAGGGCAAATTGGGATGAGTTCGTATTTCTTTTTTAGTGCTTCTAAAGTGGATGCTGGTAGTGGTTTATTCAATCCATCATAGCGGCATTTATCACCAATTAAGCAACGTGATATGAGTAATTTTTTCATATCATGATTATGATATTTTATATTATAATTTTCAATCTAATTTAAGCTTAAAAGGTGTAATAGTAGATAAATAGTAAAAAAATAGTAATAAACATGGTCATCATTGCATATTCTTACACTTTGAATATATAAAAATATTACGAAAGATTTTATAATTAAACATATGAAAAAAACGATAGTTGTAAAAATTGGTGATACCACCTATGAAGCGCACATTACGTACAAGCGAATTAAGGCCATTTACATCCGCTTTAAAAATGGAGCCTTTCATATATCTGCACCATATTTAACAACTCAAAAGTCTATAGTTAACCTTCTCGATAAGCATGCGGCACGTCTCATGAAAAGGTGCATTAAGGAACCTCCTATTGGTGATGATTACATCTATTTTTTTGGAAAGAAAGAGACGATGCCGCTTCAATTTGATAAAGACGCGTGTAAGGTTGATTTGAAAGATGAACTTTATAAGTATGCTAATAGAAGGCTCCGTGAGTTAGAAGCGGAGATGCATATACCATTACAATATAAACTTAAAATTAAAGATGTAGCAACGCGATTAGGTTCTAATTCCCGTCGGACGAATACGATCACTTTAGCTTTGAAACTAGTGCATTATAGCCAACCTATCATCGACAGCGTCATATATCATGAACTAACTCACTATTTTTATTTTGACCATTCATCCAATTTCTATCGTATATTATTGTCATACTGTCCAGACTATAAGTCGTTAAGGCATAAAATTTTAAGAGGTATTTACGAATGAAAGAAATACGAATCACTTCACGAAAAAACGAGCATATTAAACAACTTAGACTTATAAAAGAAGGGAAGAATGACGACAATCTCACATTAGTGAGCGGTTTAAATTCGATTAGGATGGCACATCAATCAGGACTTTTAAAAGAGATTATTTGTCTAGAAAAAATGGAAGAATTTAGCGATGTTACCAATACTTTAGTTAGCGAAGATATTATTAAGTTATTATCCGCCCATGTTTCTCCTAGTGGAGCGATAGGGGTAGTTGCACTTGATGAACCAGAATACCCTTTGAATGACGAAAATATTGTCTTACTAGATAACGTACAAGATCCAGGCAATGTTGGCACTATTTATCGCAACGCTTTAGCGTTCTCTTTTAAACATGTTTATTCTTTTGGCGATACTGCTAAATGGACGAATAGTAAAGTCATTCAGGCGAGTGAAGGTGCTTTATTCCATCTCGATTTTAGAAAAGTTGATATAAGTTACTTAAAAAATCTTAAAAAAATTGGATATAAAATTATCGTTACAACTTTAGGAAAAGATAGTATCGATTTAGAGAGTGCAGTAAAAAAGATAAATTCTAAGTTTGTCATCGTCTTTTCTAATGAAGGACACGGCGTTAATGGAAACATCGATGCTTTAGCGGATTTGCGTATCAAAATAAATATAAAAAACATCGATTCTTTAAATGTCGCTAGTGCATCAGCGATAACATTATTTTGTTTAGATAAACTCAATTCTTGACCGTTTGAAGGAGTTTCTATTTACAAAAAGATAAATATCTTTCATAATTTAGTTGCGTTTTAAAAGAGAAGTAGTAACTAGATCACTTTCTTCAAAGGGATAGATGAGTGAGTGAGAACATCTAAGGAAAGCCTAGTGAATTCACCTCTTAGCATGGATGAAATGTCATCCCGTCTCCTGCGTTATAGGAATAATGAAGGTGCATCGCATTCATGACGATGTACGAAGTAAGGTGGTACCGCGGAAGTTCATCGCTTTCGCCCTTAGGCATCATCTTTTTATTTTTTAAGGGGGTCCAATCATGGAAAGAGCGGAAATCTTATCTTTATTAGCTAGTATTAAAGAAAAAATTGATGTAGCAAAAGACATGAAAGAATTAATCGAAGTCAAAAATAGTGAGCTTGGTAAAAAATCGAAGTTCATGAGCGAAGCATTAGAATCTCTTAATCAACTTATTAGAACAGCACCAGTAGAGGAGAAAAAAGCTCTTGGCGCGTTCATTAATGAAGTAAAAAACGATGTTCTTTCGCATTATGAAAATAAAGAAAGAGTTCTAAGAGAAGAACAAGAAAAAGCTAGTCTTTTAGCGGAACAAATTGATATTTCTCTACCAGGAGAAAATTTCTATAAAGGGCATAAAAATCCTCTTTATCTCATACGCGATGAAATCATCTCTTTCTTCACTGATTTAGGATATGATGTCTATTCTGGTCCAGAAATTGAAAATGATCATTACAATTTTGAATTATTGAATACACCAAAAGACCATCCTGCTCGTGATATGCAAGATAGTTTTTATATCGATGAGAGAACTTTGTTACGTACACACACTTCTCCTGTGCAAGCGCGTACTATGCTCAAACATCCAAACACACCTGTTAAAATGATTGCTCCTGGAAAAACTTTTAGAAGAGACGACGACGACTTAACTCACTCCCATCAATTCATGCAAATTGAATGTTTAGTAGTAGATGAAGGTATAAATCTTGCCCATCTTAAATCAACTTTAGAAAAATTTATGCACAAAATATTTGGCCCAAAGAGAACGATTAAATTTGTTCCATCATATTTCCCATTTACTGAGCCGAGTTTCGAAGTAAATGTGAGTTGTGCTCACTGTCACGGTAAAGGTTGTAATATGTGCAAGGGAACAGGGTTTATCGAAGTTTTAGGTGCTGGCATGGTTCATCCTAACGTTTTAAGGATGTGTGGTTACGACGAACATCGTTTTAGCGGTTTTGCTTTTGGAGTCGGTGTAGAAAGACTCGCCATGTTACGTTATGGCATTGATGACATCCGTCGTTTTTATCAAAACGATGTCCGTTTCTTAAAACAATTCCAAGAGGAATATCGTAAGTAGGAGGTAAGGTTATGCAAGTTAGTGATAAGTTATTAAGACGTTTCGTCGATCTAGATGGCTTAAATCCAGAAGATATTAAAAATATCTTATGCGAAGGTGGCATCGAAGTGACAGGCTATAGACCTTTAGCACAAGGTGATAAACTCGTCATCGCGAAAATCTTAGAGGTGCACCCTGTTGAAGGAAGTGACCATCTCCATTATCTTAAAGTAGACGAAGGTAATAAACTAGGCACATTTGATGTCGTTTGTGGCGCGCCTAATGTGCGCGTAGGTCTTAACACTGTCGTTGCAAGAGTAGGTTGTTCTTTAAAAGATGGCAAAATTAACGAAGCAAAAATCATGGGATTGAAATCCTTTGGCATGTGTTGTTCTTATAAGGAATTAGGCATAGAACATAAATACCTCACTGATGAGGAGAATGCTGGCATTATCGAATTAGATGAAGACGCTCCAATCGGAGAAGAAGAAGTATTGAAATACTTATGTTTAGATGATTTTATCTATGATATAGAATTACTCCCTTCACGTAGTTATTGTTTGTCCATCATTAACTTAGCGAAAGAATTAGCAGCACTTGCTAATAGAAAAATTAAAGACCTAAAAATAGATGATTTAACAAATTTTAAGACTGATTTTGTCGTAAGTAGCGAGACGGACAAATGTCCGCAATTGGCTATACGAATCGTCAATGGAGTAAAAGTAAAACCTTCACCACGTGAACTTAGGTTCGCTTTGCTCGCTTCTGGATATCGCAGCATCAACAACATCGTAGATATAGGAAATTATGTCATGCTTTTGACAGGTCAACCACTCCACATGTATGACTTAGATAAACTTCATTCACACGCTCTCATCGCCCGTGATGATATCGAAGAAGATTTCGTCGCTCTAAACGATAATCATTACGAAGTTAAAAAAGGTGATATATGCATCACTAATGATGGCAAGACTATGTGTTTAGGAGGCATCATGGGTGCTAAGTGTTGTGCAGTGGATGAAAAGACACAAAACATCGCTATCGAATCAGCCTCTTTTTATCACGCTTCTATAAGGCATACATCTCGTCGCCTTGGTTTAGCAAGCGAATCGAGCACGCGTTTCATCAAAGGCACGAATCACTTTCAATCGCAATTTGTCTTAGATCTAGTCGCTTCTTTGGTACAAAAATTAGCGGACGCTAATAAGATTTCTAATATCGTATCTTACACTACTGAAAAGGATGAATTGACAGCGATTGATACGACACTAAGCTACATAAATAATCGCCTCGCCACAAATTTACGTTTAGAAGAAGTGCTAGATATATTAAAAAGAGAAAGTTTAGGAGTGGAGACAGAAGGTGAAAAACTTCATATTGAAGTACCTCATTATCGTCTCGATTTAAAAGAACCATGCGACATCAGCGAAGAAATTATCCGCTTCGTCGGTTTTTCACGCGTGAAAGAGGAAGAATTTAAAGGTCCTGAACGGGTTGGTGGTGTGTCATTAGAGGAGAAAAAAATTAATGATATTCGTAATTTGCTCTTAGGACGCGGATTAGATGAATGTATAACTTATTCTCTAGTCGATGCGAAAAAGAAAGATAGTTGGTCTTATCTAAATGATTGGCAACCCGTTAAACTTCTTCATCCTTTGACGGACAAACACGAATATATTAGAACAAATGTTCTACCTTCATTATTAGAGTCTGCTTCTTATAATTATACACATCAAAACAAAGACTTAGCGCTTTTTGAAGTGAGCGATGTCTATCTCGATGAAAACACAAAGGAAACAAGGTTAGCAGTCGTCTTAGTTGGCAAAGAAGAATTACAATCCAAAATGGACGTTAGGCCTTATTCCTATTTCACTGTTAAAGGGTATTTAGAAGCAATCCTCGATTTACTTCATATCGATAGTTCCCGTTATCAAATCGAAAGATTAGTTAGTGATAAAAAAGAGTTTCATCCTGGTAGAAGCGCAGCAATAAAGCTTAACAAACGGCTCGTCGGTGTCTTAGGTGAAATGTATCCAAGATTAAGGAAAGATTACGATTTTGGTAAAGAAAATATCGTCGTTATGGAACTTAATCTCAGCGCTATTTTGGAAGTGATGACTTCGCCTATTACTTTTAAAGAAATCAATAAATTCCCAGTAGTGAAGAGAGATTTAGCACTATTAGTAAAAGATGACGTTACCTATCAAATGATTAAAAAAGTCATCAAGACGAGCGGACATCAAATTATTTTAGATGTCGAACCATTCGATCTCTACTTCGGTGAAGGTGTAGCAAACGGATATCATTCTTTAGCGATTACTATCACTTACGGCGATAATAAGAAGACGCTAGTGGACGAAGAAGTAAATCGCGTTGAAAATGACATTAAATATGCCTTACGTAAGGAATTAGGCATCGAATTAAGAGGATAATTAATCATGATCATCCATCTTGCACAAATTAAGAAAAATGAACCACTATTTATCAATAGCGATTTTGCTTACGAGGTGAATAAACTTCTTCCTACTTCTAGCGTAAATGAAGCAAAAGAAGTAAAAGTTGACGCTACTATCAAAAATATTGGTGGAAATATCTATGAATTACATCTTGATATAAAAGCAAAATTAATCGTTTCTTGTTCGCTATCTTTAAAATGCTTTCCGATGGAAATACATAGCGATGACACCTTTTATCTCAGCGATGAGTTTTTAGACGATGGAGAAACTATTTATTGTGAAAATGGGAAGTTAGAACTTGATGGATCTTTCTTACTTCCTTTCATCGAAGGAGAAGTGGGTTATGCTCCTATCGATCCAAATATCGATAAAAAAATGTTGAAAAAATATAAGATTTTGAGCGAGGATGAATTTGCTGATATTAAGAAAAAAAATTCTCGTCTGTCCGCATTAGACGAATTTAGTTTCGATGATGAGGAAAATTCATAAAATTTCTACCACTTGAAACCAAAAATTAGATAAAAAAACAAGATAGATACATAAGTATCTATTTTTGTTATACGGCGTAAAAAATAAAATTTAAAATTCGAGTTTTTGCTATTTACAAACGCTAATAAGAGGCACTATAATTTAGATACATTGGTAGAAAGTGGTAGAAAGTGGTATGTTCTTCGGTTCCTATTTCCATAACCTAGACGATAAAGGCCGTCTCGTCATCCCTAGCAAGATGAGAGATGAAGCTGGTTTACGCGTCTACATCATGCGTGGGCACGAAGGATCAATCTCCATCTATCGCAAGGAGACTTTCGATAAAAAGATGGAAGAGATATCTAAACTACCTTACAACCATAAGAGTGCAAGAGACTTTATTCGTCTTAGCCTCGCAAGCGTCTACGAATTAGATGTCGATAAGCAGGGGAGGGTACAAATTCCTAACCAAGTACTTAACGATTATCAAATCGATAAAGACGTCGCCATCATCGGCGTCTATGATCACATAGAAGTGTGGTCACGCGAAAGATGGCTAAATTATCTCAAGAGCGAAGAGGAATCCTTCGATGATAACGCTGAAAAACTCCCAAGCGACATCAACTGATAAGCCTCGCTCACTCCCTCATGTTCCAGTCTTATTAAAGGAAGTTATCTCTGGATTAAACATCAAACCAGATGGCATCTACGTCGATTTGACGTTAGGCCGAGCTGGACACGCCAAAGCGATTCTTGAACATCTTCCAAATGGACTTCTCATCGGTATCGACCGTGATAATGAAGCGATTAAAGAAGCGAAGAATATTTTGTCTAAATCAAAGAATCGTTATCTCATTCGATACGCTAATTTCAAAGACATAGGCACTATCTTAGACGAACTAAATGTACGGAAAATTGATGGGGCTGTCATGGATTTAGGTGTATCTTCTCCTCAATTTGATGATCCTGAACGCGGATTCTCTTATCGTTACGATGCGAGACTCGACATGCGTATGGATCAAAGACAAAAACTCACTGCTTACGATGTCGTAAACACTTATAGCGAAGATGAACTAAACCGCATATTCAAAGAATATGGTGAAGAAAAATATGCGAGAAGTATCGCTAGAAACATCGTCAAAGTTCGTGAAAAAAATCCGATAGTCACCACTTTCCAATTAGTGGAGCTAATAAAAAACGCGAAGCCGAATCGCGAACTTAAAAAAATCGGTCATCCCGCCAAACAAGTCTTCCAAGCCTTACGAATTGAAGTCAATGACGAACTTAGCGCACTTAAGGACGCTATCGACGTCATGACAAAAAGACTTAAACCTTCTGGAAGAATTGCTATCATCACCTTCCATTCAGGGGAGGATCGTATCGTCAAATCTTACTACAAATCCTTATCGACTGTAGTAGGGTCGAGAAACGGACCACCTATCGATCCGAAAAATGTAGAAAAACCGACATTTGCTCTCGTGACGAAAAAGCCGATTCTCCCGACTGATGAAGAAATAGAACGCAATCCACGTGCTAAAAGCGCAAAATTGCGTATCATCGAACGCTTATAGAAAAGAAAGAGAGGTAAAAGCTATGAAAGATAAACTCGTCAAATTCAATCACAAAGCCATCTATTACCGCATGCGTAGTTTTGGCATAGCTTTCGTCTTTTTATTCGCCTTCTCTTTAAGCGTCGTCTTACCTGTTTCAGTAACTATCATGGATGCAGTTAAGGCTAATGAAGAAAAAAATGCTGAAGTGGTAGACGATGAAACAATGCTGAAATCGTTTGTGACATTAGACAGCGTAGAATAACTATACCTCACTTTATTGCAAGTAACATTCTCTCCTCCCTCCAACCCCTGTTAAATACTCAACTTGCTCATTCTACTCTGTCGTCTGTTCAATATTAAAGGCTAGTGACCTCCGCTAGCCTTTTATCTTTAATTAGTTAAAAATTAGTAGTTTTTTAACTGTTTTTTTGCCATGCTTCAAATTTTGTTTGTAAGTCGATAGTTTAGTGATTATAATTTTTATAGTTATAAAATTATGGATAAACCTTTAGCAGCCCTCGAAATAACGTCAAAAGCCGCCAAAATATTAGTCGGTTATGTGATAGATGACGAAGTCATCGTCATTTACGCTGATTCTTTACCTTTAGATGGTGCGGTCGTCGACGGGGAAATTAGAGATTTTGAAAAAGTGACAAACGTTCTCAAATCTTTAGCTAATATTAAAGACGAATCAAAAAAATTAAAAATTAATATTTCTGAAGTCGTCTTAGGTTTGCCTCCTATCGGCTTAGAAGTTTATCAAAACGACAAGGTGACCAACGTCGTGAGTGAAGATAGTCGTATCTCACGCATCGACATTTCAAACGTCATCTCACTCGTGAAAAAAGAACAAATTAAGACGAATGACGTCATAGTTGACATCATACCTGACGTCTTCATCTTAGATCGCAATCAAATATTTTTTACCCCACCTATCGGTCAAACTTCGAATTCATTAGCTTTGAACGCTAAAGTACATACATTGCCTCGTTCTATCATCGCTGGTTATCTGAAAGTTTGTGAAAATGCGAACTTACGCGTCAAGCGCCTCATGGTGACACCTTACGCTCTAGGGGAAGTGTTAAAAACTTATCGCGATATTCCAGACAACTATTTACTTTTCGATTTTGGTGCAAAACTCACGACTATTTCTCTCATGGGTGAAAAATCTCGTTTATTTGCTTCAACTTATTTATCAAAAGGTGGAGATGATCTCACGAATTATCTCGCCGATAAATTCCATATCGATAGCGAAGTGGCAAGTCAATTGAAAGAACTTTACGGTCTAGACCAATCGCGTGTTTCTCCGCATATTTCTATCGTCGAAAATAAGAGTACAAAAACTAAAATTTATCTCGATGATTTTAAAAAAGAAATTGCTTCTTGGCTCGACGATTTCGTCCGTGATTTAAAACTTGCGACGAATACGTTACTTAAAGAATATGACGAACGTTATTACATGTTGCCCATCATCGTCGTCGGTGGCGCATCAAAACTTAACGGTTTAGACAAATATTTAGAAAAGCAATATCCTGATAATGCTGTTCGCATCGTCGTTCCGACATCATTAGGAGCAAGAGATGCCTCTTACTTCAATTGTTTAGGGCTCATCAAAGCAGCGAGTATCTATCGCGGTACACTAGAAGATGAGCGTATACGTGTTAGCCCGCTCAACAGAAAAGGTGGCGAGACGCGTAGTTATAGTGAACTGGACGACGAATTATGAGGAGGATGAACAATTATGGATAGTTACAATTTAGATAATTTTGAACCGGCAGCACGTATCATCGTCATCGGTGTTGGTGGTGCAGGAAATAATGCAGTTAATCGTATGATTGACGAAAATATTTCTAACGTCGAATTTTACGTCGCTAATACCGATAAACAGGCTTTATCGACATCGAGAGCGAGAAATCGTCTCATCCTCGGTGAATCGATTACGAATGGTCTAGGTGCTGGCGGTGAACCAAGCGTCGGAAAAGAAGCAGCCGAAGCGAGTGAAGAAGATATCAAACAAATTGTCGATAAGGCGAATATGGTCTTCATCGCTGCTGGTATGGGTGGTGGTACCGGAACTGGTGCTGCACCAGTCATAGCGCGTATCGCAAAAGAAGCAGGCGCTCTCGTCATCGCCATCGTCACACGTCCATTTACCTTTGAAGGTAAAAAGCGTATCGCTCATAGCGTTGAAGGCTTAAATAATTTAAGAAAAGAAGTAGACGCAATCATCGTCGTCAGCAACGATAAATTGCTCATGGTCAATGGCAATTCCGCTATAAGCGAAGCGTTTAGTGAATCAGATCGCGTCTTAGCGCAGTCCGTGAAGACGGTAACCGATCTCATCCTCATGCCAGCGATTATCAATCTCGATTTTGCTGACGTGAGAAACACTTTAAAAGATAGTGGTGTCGCTCTTATCGGTTTCGGTGTCGGAGAAGGTCCAAATCGTGCTCAAGATGCTGCACAAAACGCTATTAATTCACCTCTATTAGAAGCTTCTATCGCTGGAGCGAGAAAAGCTATCGTGAGCATCACCTGTGGACCGATGGTGTCTTTATATGAAGCACAAGAGACAGTCGATAGATTAATAGAAGCAGCAGGTTCGACAATCGATATCAAATTTGGCGTTTCTATCAATGCTGAATTAGATGATCAAATTCTCGCTAGCGTCATCGCGAGCGATTTCCAAGAAGAATATGATTTTACTAATGTCCCGCAATATCAAGCACCTATCAAGCCTTATTCTTCGCGACCAATTGAGCCGTTAAATCTCGATGACGAAGATAAAGACGATGAATGTGAAGAAGAGAAGGAGGAAGATGATATTCTTCCTAGCTATTTAAAAGATTTGAATCTCAATTAGTATCATGTATAATCAATAAGGCGATGATAGAAGACACGCTCGGATGTCATCTTAATTTATAGCGAGCTAGGGTTGGTGAAAGCCTAGTAATTAAGCCATCGAATGAGTATCACTTCTTAGCCGAAAGCTGAAAAGATTTAATTCTTACTAGGCGATCCGGGTAGAATCCGTTATATATTCTTAAATGAGTGCTATATCTTTTAGATATAGAACTAAGGTGGTACCGCGTTAAAATTAACGTCCTTAGCGTATGCGAGGACGTTTTATTTCTTGATGAGGAGGAAGAGCTATGAACATCAAAGAGACGTTAAAGATGCCGAAGACTGATTTCGAGATGAGAGGTAATCTTAGTAAAAAAGAGCCTATTTTCTTAAAAGAATGGGAAGAGGATGATTTATTCTTTAAAATGAATGAAAATAAATCAAAAGATTTATCTTTCGTTCTTCACGATGGCCCTCCTTACGCTAATGGGGCGATTCATTGCGGGACGACGGTCAATCGTATTTTAAAAGATATCATCATTCGTCATCGCAATATGAGTGGCTTTTATACTCCTTTCGTTCCAGGTTGGGATACACACGGCTTACCGATCGAAGTGAAAGTGACGAAAAGTGGCGTGAATCGTAAGACGACACCGGTGAACGAATTTAGAAAACATTGTCACGATTATGCTTTAAGTCAAGTAGATGTACAACGCAATCAATTCCAAAGACTTGGCGTCGTTGGTGACTTTAAGCATCCTTATCTTACGCTCGATAAGCATTATGAAGCGACGCAAATACGTTTATTTAAAACCATGGCTCTTAAAGGCTATATCTATAAAGGATTTAAGCCTGTTTATTGGTCACCGAGTAGTGAATCTGCTCTAGCGGAAGCGGAGATTGAATATCATGACGTCGAATCTTATTCAATTTATGTGGCTTTCGATGTAAAAGATGGAAAGGGTTTATTAGATAATGACTCTAAACTCGTCATTTGGACGACTACACCTTGGACAATCCCTGCTAATCTAGCGATAAGCGTCCATCCTCGCTTCGTCTATGGGCTTTATGAAACTAATAAAGGAAAAATTCTCATTTTAGAGAAATTTAAAGATAGATTAATCGAAGAATTAAGACTAGAAAATGTCAAATTATTAAAGAGATTTAAAGGCGAAGAATTGGAAGGTATCACGTGCTATCATCCTTTATATAGCGATAAAGAATCGCTCGTCATCGTCGGGGAACACGTGACGGATGATGCTGGTACTGGACTCGTTCATACCGCACCTGGACATGGTCTAGAAGACTATGTCGTCTCCTTAAAATATCATCTTCCCATCTATTGTCCAGTCGATAGCGTCGGCAAATTTGATGATTCAGTGGGTCCTAGACTACAAGGATTATTTTACGAGGACGCGAATGAAGTAGTGTTAGAGATGCTAAAAGAAAATAATTCTTTACTTGCTGTCTCTAAATTCGTCCACTCATACCCACACGATTGGAGGACGAAAAAACCTCTTATCTTCCGCGCTACACCTCAATGGTTCTTCAAAATCGAACCTTTAAAAGAAAAGTTGTTGGATGCGATAAAAGAAGTAAAATGGAAACCAAGTTGGGGCGAAACACGCATGGCTAACATGATTAAAGATCGTAATGACTGGTGCATATCTCGCCAAAGACTTTGGGGTGTGCCGATTCCTATCATCTATTGTGAGGATGAAACGCCAATCATGGAAGAAGAGGTGTTTGATCACATCTCTGATTTATTTGATAAATACGGCTCTGACGTCTGGTTTGAAAAAGAAGCGAAGGAATTATTACCAGAAGGTTATAAAAATGAACATTCACCTAATGGTGAATTCCATAAAGAAAAAGATATCATGGATGTTTGGTTCGATAGCGGTTCTTCTTTTGCTTATGCTTTAATCGATAGAAAAGAACATTATCCTGCTGATTTATATTTAGAAGGCAGCGACCAGTATCGTGGATGGTTTAATTCTTCTTTAATTTGTTCTGTCGCTTGTTTTGATAAAGCCCCTTATAAACAAGTCATTTCACATGGCTGGGTCGTCGATGAAAATTTACGTAAGATGTCTAAATCTTTAGGCAATGGTGTAAATCCAAACGAAATAGTCAATGTCTATGGTGCGGACGTCTTAAGATTATATACCTCGACCATAAGTTACGACCAAGATATGCGTATTAGCGATGATATCATCAAGCAGTGTAGTGAGATTTATCGTAAATTGCGCAATACTTTCCGCTTTTTACTCGGCAATCTAAATGAAGGTTTTGATCCTAAGAACATGATAACATCTCGTAGTTTCATAGATTCTCTCATCTTGAACAAATTGCATATAGTGCAAAATGATTTCATCGATGCGATGAACAATTTTGATTTTGCAAGTGCAATGTCAAAAATGCTCACTTTTTTGAGTTTTGATATGTCGAGTTTTTATCTTGATATTACGAAAGATATTTTATATTGCGAAGATGTAAATTCAGTGAGAAGAAAAGAAGTGCAAGCGACAATTTATGAGGTCTTATACACTTCCATGCGTTTACTTAATCCGATTCTTCCATTTACGATGTATGAAGTAAATAAATATTTACCAGGTCATACAAAAGACAACCCTACCTACTATCCATATCCAGAAAAAGTAGCGGTTGATGAACGTTTGAGCGAATTATATTCTTCTTTCTTAAAAGTGCGAGATGATGTCTTAAAAGAACTTGAGATGAAACGCCATCAAGGTTTGATTGGCTCTAGTCAAGAAGCAGAAGTACATTTATTCGTCAAAGACGAAAAATTACGTTCTCAGTTAAAACGATTAGACGAGGCTGAATTAGCGAGACTTTTTATCGTGAGCAAGTTGACGCTAGAGGATAAGAAAAATGAAGGAATGTATGAAGGGGAAGTATCTTCTTCATGCTCTAACGATCTCAAACATACGAAAAAATGTGTACGTTGTTGGAATTATGTCGATGAAAATAAGACGCATCTCGTCGACGGAGAAGTCGTCTGCGATAGATGCTATGAGGTTTTAAACAATATTGGAGAAAAACATGAATAATAAAATTAAAACTTACGGAAAATGGTTCTTCTTCTCTTTTGTTTGGCTTTTCGTCTTAGCATTTTTAATCGATCTCATGACGAAATTATTATGTCAAAATTACATTCCTTTAGGAGATAAAATTTATTTAATCCCAAACTTTCTTTATGTCACCTTAACTTATAATACTGGCATGGCTTGGGGGCTTTTTGGTGGTGAAGTCGGGCATATCATTCTCACTGTCGTCTCTTGGCTTGCCAGCGCTATCATCATCGCTTTCTACGTCTGGAAGTACAAAAAACTCAATAAATTTTATAAAGCAATGTTAGCTTTAATTTTAGCAGGTACGATGGGTAATATGATCGATCGTACATTTTATGAATTAGGCGTCATCGATTGGATTGGCTTCCAATTTGGTGATTATTTCTTCCCGGTCTTCAATTTAGCTGATGCATATCTCGTCGTAGGTATCATCATCATCGTCATCTATCTCATCGTCATAGAAATTAAAGACTACATGGAGAAAGCGAAAGAGAAAAAAGATTTAGAAGCGTCTAATCCTAGTAGCCGAAAAGAAATCAGACGTGTTTATACATCTGATGAAATTGAAAAGATGTCTAAACAACTCGAAGAAGAGAAAAAAGTGACGAAAAATCTCGATTTAAAAGAGGAAGACAATAGTGGAGAAGATAGTAGTAAGTAAAGAAGACGTCGGTCTTAGGTTAGATAATTATCTTAAAGATAAATTAGGAATGAAACGTCAAGTCATTCAAACTTTGATTGACGATGGAAAAATATTTTTAAACGGTAATTCTTCAAAAAATGGTTACAAATTAAAAGAGGGAGACGAAATCAGTTTAAATTTCGACCCTTTAAAAGAAGAAAAGAAAGAATACGACTTAAAAAAAGAAAACATTCCTCTAGATATTGTCTATGAAGATGAAGATCTTATACTAATCAATAAACCTAAAGGTTTAGTAGTGCATCCAGGTGCTGGAAACAAAGAACATACACTTGCGAACGCTCTTGCATATTATTCTTCTAGTCTCTCTAAAATTAATGGTACTTTTCGCCCTGGTATCGTCCATCGTATCGATAAAGAAACGTCTGGACTATTATTAGTGTGTAAAAACGATGAAGCACATCATTATATCGCCAAACAATTAGAAACGCATACTATGCATAGGAGCTACCTCGCTCTCGTCAAAGGTAATTTTACGAATAATTTTGGTGAAATTGACGCTCCAATTGGTCGCGATGAAAAAAATCGCCTACGTATGAAAGTCAAAAAAGGCGGAAAAGAGGCAATAACGCGTTACGAGGTGAAAGAAAGATATCACGGTTATACTTTATTGTCTCTTGATTTAAAAACTGGTAGAACGCACCAAATTCGTGCACACATGGCATTTATCGATCATCCAATTGTCGGAGATAATCTTTATGGCGGTAAATCCTCACTTTACGATAATGGGCAATTGCTCCATGCCTATAAAATCGTCTTTAAACGCCCAAAAGACGAAAGAGAGATGATATTCGAAATACCCTTACCTCAATATTTCTTAGAAGTACTTAATAAATTAACGTGAAAGAAAACACGTTTCGTAATATTTAGTATCGCGAAGCTCGTTGAACATGTCTGTCGTCTCTGTTACTGTGTAATTAACTTCCATCCCGTTGCGTGACCCCCAAAGGTCACTTTTTAATGGACTACCGGACATGTAGACGCTATCTAGACCATCACTTATAAAATGAGTCGTGCCGTTAACGTAGTTAAGATATACTTCCGTATGCCTTCTATTTCCATAATTATATAATCTTTCGATTGTTTGATCATGCGGATGGCCGCCACAAATACCATATTCGCCATTATAATATTCATCATCACTTGGACCACCAGCAGAGATGCTAGCGAGTTGTGGATTTAAAATATTTAATAGGCTATAGCTAGTTGCCAAATAAGAACCATGATGAGCTACTTTTAACATTGTCACTTGATGAAAATTCTCATTATCAGCGTTCATTTTAATTAAATTAGCTTCACCATCTACCCCACGATCGCCATAACTTGCTTCACCTTGTAAATCACCATTGAAGAGGAAAGAAAAATTATTAAAAGTAAGTATACCGACAGTGGAAGTGACATTTTCATCGCTATATTTAGTTGGACTTTCAATGTTTTCAGTATATAAACCAGTATCTAACCAATCGATGAAACAGTTAGGAGCAAGATAAAATCTTTTTTGTGCACCATTTTTTTCATGGACACAGTCATATATTGAGAAGTATGTAGCGCCCTTACTTACGTAATATTCTCTTACATCGTTTATGTATCTATAGGCATCAGAATATCCATAATCGACGATGAAGCGAATATCGTTTATGGAAGAAAGCAAAGCGTCGTATCCGCCGTAATGGTCGCTATGGGGGTGAGTAGTGATGAGTAAATCTAATTCGTGGTCTGGGATATATTGATCATATAAATCTTTAAGATAATCGCCATATCTCGTTCCATCGTCAAAATAATTGCTACTATAGTTTCCCATGTCCATCACAATAGAAATATCATCTAGCGAGATGATATAAGCATCACCATATTCGACTGGCTGCTCAACCGTGATAATTTCTATTGTCTTAATTTCTTCATGACTCAATGGATTATGAAGGCTTGAAAGTTTAAAAGATTTGTCTAGCGTCGTGATAATTAAAGGACTCACATCATCAATCGTTGGAATAGCGTTCGTTTTTTTCATCGAAGAAATTCGTTTCTCATAATCGGAATTAGTAGTTTGGTCTAAGACGTGAAGTGAAATAGAATCACTCACATTGCCAACAGAAACAGTGACTATTGAATTACCTTCATTTTTAGCGATTAATTTATTTTTCTCATCAATATCTACGATATTTTCATCGTTAGAAGTAATAGTAATTTCATCGAGCGTGTATTCGCCTTCAATCTCGTAATCTAGAACATAAGATAAACCTGGTCGAAGATTAGCTTCATCTTTTAAAATATTTACAGTTAATTCATCAGGTGGCGGTGTAGGTGGTAAAGGCGGCTCACAGCCACTTAACGCTAATGAAAAGATTAACATAGCGATGTATTTAGTTATTTTCATCATTTTCATCCCTTTCTAAAATCGTCTTTAAAGTTTTAAAATGTAGCTTTGCTACATCATTAAATTTTTCTCGCCCAAATTCTTTTTTAAAAGATATACCGGCTTGAATCACTTTTTCGCTAGCACCATTTGGAAAAGAAAAATGATATCGTTTTTCCATCTCAGATTTATGTTTCAAAAATGAATATCTCGCGATACAACTCGCAATTGCGATAGAAGGATAATGAGACTCCCCATGAACTTTAAACACGATAGAATTCATTTGCTTAGTTTCATCCTTAATATATTTATAGAAAAGTTGTTCACTGCAAAACTTATCGACATAAAAATGTTTTACTTCAGGATATCGTTCATGAAGATTATACAAAGCCCGATTATGCAATATAGCTTTTAACTCATTAAGATTTAAACCTTTAGCGACGAGTTCGTTATATTTTTTATTATCGAGAGTCAAAGATGAGTAGCGTACGCTTTTAAGAATTTTAGGAACATTCTTTAAAATCCACGCATCATTTAATTTTTTAGAATCAGTAAAGCCTAATTTAATATATTTTCTCGTCTCTTTTTCATCGAGATAAACCGCGGTGACGATAAGAGGGCCGAAGAAGTCACCAGCACCGACCTCATCTGAACCACATTGTTCGCCTAAATCGTAAATAGAGTCATTTTTTGCATCAGTTATATCATTATTACTAATGATATTTTCATCATATTCTTTCGCTATTGAATATGCATCACTACCATAAAAGTTGACGCTATGATAGCCTTTTTTGTTTTTTTTATAAACGTCAATTTTAGCGTTTGGCAAAGCAAAAGAGTAAAGTAGATACGGTCTGTGAACTGTTTCATCTAACCAACGTTCGTACTTTTCTTTTAATTTTGAAAGCTGTTGTTCATCAAATTTTAAAGTATACATGCTCACTAATATAATACACAAAAAGAACATCACTATGGCACATGAATTGTAGAAAGTGTGATAAAATATTTATCATGAATGAAAATTTGAAAGTAAAGATACACAATTTAGTGACCAATCCTGGCGTCTATTTGATGTATGATAAAGCACATCATGTCATATATGTTGGTAAAGCAAAAAATTTAAAGAATCGTGTTAGCCAATATTTTTTAAGACCACAGGTTGGAAAAGTCATGAAAATGGTCTTAGAAATAGAAGACTTTGAAACGATAGTGACGCGTTCAGAAAAAGAAGCTTTGATATTAGAATTGAATCTCATTCAAACCTATTATCCGAAGTTTAATATTCTTTTAAAAGATGACAAACATTATCCTTATATCGCACTTAAAAAGAATAAAGATCCTTACCTTCAAATAGCGAGGAAAAAGAATGATAGAAATACAATATATTTCGGACCATTCCCGTCAAGTAACGCATGCTATGAAATGATCGATATACTAAATACTATCTTTCCACTAAGAAAATGCCAAAAATTGCCTAAAAAGCCTTGTTTATACTATCATATGCATGAATGTCTCGCCCCTTGTATCAATGTGATAAATGAGGAAGAATACGCAATTTTAGTCGAAAGAATTAAACGTTTTTTAAATGGCGATAATAAGGAAGAAAAAAACTCTCTAATCGAGAAGATGAAAAGGCTATCTGAAAAACTCGATTTCGAAGGAGCAAATCGCATTAAAAAGATGATTCTGTCCATCGATCATATCAATGATACACAACGGGTTGAAATGAATGATCGTGTCGATCGCGACATCATCGCTTTTTCTAGTAAAGAGGGTTACGTTACAATCGCTATTTTAACTTATAAAAAAGGTGTCTTGTTAGGCAAAAATACGATTACCGCACCTCTCATCTTTGAACTATATGATGACGTTGCTAGTCTCATCGAACAATATTACCTTAACAATGAATTACCTAAAGAAATTATCGTCGGTGATGATGAATTGAAAAGAATTTTAGATGAATTTTGTGACGATGCTAAAATTATTCATCCGCAAAGTGGTAAACTTTACGACATTTTACTTATGGCTCAAAAGAATGCAGTTGAGGGATTGATACTTCATTTTCAAACTGCTCGATTAGAAGATGATAATATCGCCTTGATAGAAAGATTAGGTGAAATTTTACATATAGCCACACCATATCGCATCGAGTTATTTGATAACTCGCATCTCCAAGGTGATGAAGCCGTAGGAGCGATGGTTGCTTTCATAAATGGTCTACCGAATAAAAAGATGTACCGTAAATATAATTTAGAAAATATCGTTAAGAAGGATGATTTATTGAGCATGAAAGAAGTCATCTACCGTCGTTATCATCGTCTATTAGAAGAAAATCAAACTCTTCCTGATCTCATTCTTGTCGATGGTGGTGTGAATCAAATAAGAGCAGCAAACGAAGTTCTTTTAGAATTAAAATGTCGTATTCCTGTTTTTGGTTTATTTAAGGATCAACATCACAATACGAAAGGTTTGATCGATCAAAATGAAAATATCTATTCTCTTGATAGCGATCAAAAATTATTTTTCCTCCTAGTCCGCATGCAAGATGAAGTGCATAGATTCGCTATTAGTTTTCATCATCAAAGAAGGTCAAAATCTTTGTTCTCTTCGCCTCTAGATGATGTCGAAGGATTAGGTGAAAAAAGAAAGATGAAACTACTCACTCTTTATGGTAGTGTCGAAAAAATCCAGGAGGCGTCTTTAGAAGAACTCAGTCAAGTTGTTCCAAAGGAAGTAGCAAAGCGCATTAAAGATAAGCTAGATAATATTTCAGTTAAGTAAGTGTAGGGATGGTAGTAATAAAAGAACGCGCTCCTAAAACGTAACTTTATTAAATAAATGGCATTAAAATATTTTAACATAAATTTTGTTAAAATACATGGCTATTTTTATGTATTGCCTAAATGTTAAAATCAAATCAGCGGAGGTAAAAAAATATGAAAAAAGTTCCTTTTTTTCTTGCGTGTGTCGTAACTTTAGGCACGTTATTTTTTTCTTCCAGTTGCGGCGACCCTGCAGATGAACCAGAAATCTATACCGTTACTTTTAATTCTAATGGTGGTTCTGCGGTCGATAGCGTAACTGTTGAAGAAGGGAACACGATTAGCGAACCTATCGATCCAACCAAAGCAGGTTATGTCTTTGATGGATGGTACGAAGACGCTAATCTTACTATCGCCTTTGATTTTAGTGAAATAATCGACGCTAATATGACGATACACGCGAAATGGCGATATTATTTTATCAATGAGTTAATCGCTCTTGCTGCTAATTATCCAAATGGCGCGTCTCAAGAAAGATACTATGTCGAAGGAAAAATAGAGACGGTCTCTAATCCAACCTATGGCGAAATGGTAATAAGTGATGCGACTGGGGAAATTGCAGTGTATGGTACTTATGATTCGACAGGTGAAATTCGTTATAGCGATTTAGAAGAAAAACCAGTCGCAGGCGATGATGTTTTGCTCTATGGAAACATCAACACATATAAAGGTACACCTCAAATCTATTCTGGTTGGATTATTTCTTTCACACATAACAGCCCTGACATTAGCGTAGATGATTATGAAGAGATGTCTATCTTAGAAGCGAGAAACGCTAGCGAAGGTGCGCTCGTCAAAATCGATGGCGTCGTGGCAAGGTTTACTTATAATGACGCGTTAAATCCTGTTGGATTTATTTTAGTGGATGAAACAAATTCAATTTACGTTTATGATAATCAAATTGCTCCGCAAGTAGAAGTTGGGAATCTAATTCAAATTGCTGCAAAGAGAGACAATTGGATTTTAGATACTGAGCAAAACAACGCGGAACTTTATGGTTATGATGGTTGCGTTCAAGTCGTGGATGCAACGATCATTAGCAATGACAATGGTAATCACGAATTTGATACGACCTGGGTTATTGAATCGACTATCAAAGATTTGGTCAAACACGATATAAGTGAATTTAACTTCACGACTTCACTTTATAAGGTAAACGCTCTTATTGAGGAAAGACCAGGAAGTAATTTTACGAACTTCTATTTTTTCGATATTGATGGAACGACCGGAAGTTATGCATACTCTCAAGCTAGCGGCAGAGATTTCTCTTGGCTAAAAGAATTTGATGGCAAAATTTGCGAAGTATATATTACCGTCTTAAATTACAAGAGTGAACAAAGCGGTTTGACATCTAGATTCTTGCCAGTCAAGGTGAGTGACAATAATTATCAGTTTGATATCTCAAATACACCAACTATGGTCTTAGATTACTATGTCGATGAACAATTTGAGGTCAACTATTATTATAGTGATCCAAATATGGAAGTCTTAACTTCAGTTAGTAATGATTTATTAGGTTTTGAAAACGCTACTATTGCTTATACATCATCTAATGAAGAATCTCTCTATTTTAGCACTGTGGAAGACAAAACTTATATGCATGTCAATAACACAATTACTGGGGAAGTAATCGTGACCGCGACTGTAAATTATTCCACGTACAGAGATGAAAGAACATACAAAATCATCGTAAATGATGAGCCAATGTATGACACTATTACTGTAAGCGAAGCGATCGATAGCGAATTGAATAGTGAAGTAACAGTACGAGGCATCGTATTAAGCGCTCTTGTCAACCAAGTTGGTTTCTATTTGACAGATGAACACGCCATCATCGCAGTCTTAGTACCTAGTGAAAGCATGAACACTGTTAAAGCTGGTGACGAAGTCATTTTAAGAGGTACAAGAATACAAGAAGGTGCAAAATCTAATATCGCAGGACAATGTGCGATTAGCAGTGGAGAAATATTATTAAATCTATTCGGCGATAACGAAATACCAACTGATTTCTACATTTTAGATAAAGATTTTGCTTACATCCGTTCATTAGACGTCAGCGAAGACCACACCAATGAAGTTTACGTCATAGAAGGCCAATTTATTTGGGAAGATCATATTTACTATACCTCATGTCATCTTGAAGACGAAAGCGGTAAAGGTGAACTTTATACTTCTAGCGCAAATCAATACAATTGGTTAAAAGATTATAGTGGGCAAACGTTAACTTATGCAGTTGCACCATGCAATTGGAATGAAAAAACATTCTATAAACTTTGCATCATTTATGTAGAGCTAACAGATGGTACAATCATCTATAACGATCAAGCGTTCTCTTACTAATTTAATTTGAATAAATCATAGATAGAGCCGTCAAATGACGGCTTTTCTTATAATTGTTCTTAAGTAATGCACATTTTTAGAAAAAAATATCACTAAATTATATATGCTTTTGCGTAACTAATTTATTTTCAATCAAAAGTTAAAGATACTTCTAACACCTAGTTATTTACTAACTAAATGGCTACGCAAAGTTTTATTGAAATTTATGTGAATTTATCTATAATATTGCTTAGTCGCCCTCATAGCTCAGTTGGATAGAGCAACGGCCTTCTAAGCCGTAGGTCAAGCGTTCGAGTCGCTTTGAGGGCGCCACAAATCTTAAAAAACTTTTATCGATAAAAACATTGCAAATCTTGTAAAATCATATTGTTATAACGTTGGGCACAGGGAAAGGATCTCTGGGGTCCATCTAAATGCGGGAAAAATTCCCGTTTTTTATTTATAAAAGAAAGATTTTTTGTAATTATATTAAATTCTTAATGCACCAAGAAATTTTAGAATCTTAAAGTTTAAAATCTATATCATTTTCGTTTCGCTTGCTTTAAGGCTATATTAATGTCGTTATGCGAATAGGCAACTTAATTATAAGAGTACTCACGTTTTTTTCTTTTATTGTAAGAAGTGTTAAAATAAACTCATGCTTTATAAGGAAATTTTTGAAAAAAGACCGACGGCGAATAAGATTAAATTACATAATAGTTTATCTAACACCTATTTATTAGATTTCGCTCCATATAATGAATTTGCAAAAGCGAAAGTGGCTTTGCGTAAGCAGTTAGAAAAAGAATATAAGCACCTTTTAAAAAAGAACTTGTCTTTTAGACAGTATATTGATCACATCACTCACTATATCAATACCAAAGGTAAGAAATTGTACGCGAAATATTTAGATGAGAGTGCATTCATAGAAAATAGTGAAGTAATTGAAAAAGATATAGTCTCAAGAATTTATAAACTTTATGATGAATTCCCGACGATTATTGAAGATTGTACAAATTATCTTCTTAGCGAAGGAAAATACATCTATGACGCATTTAATGAAGTTGGCCTTTTAAAGAAAATAGAAAAAGTATGTTTAAAGGGTTTAAGATCTTTGCGCGTTGGTCAAATAGAGATATATGTTACTTTCACATTAGATGAAGAAGTGAAAAAAATATTTAATGATGTAATAGTGGACGATTGGGGACATAAAATATATTGTTTTCAAGATGTTGAACTTTTTGAAGACGATAAGCCTATTTTCGGTTCGGTAACGCATGAAGATTTTTACCCAGATGATTTCGAAGTGGAGGAAAAAGAAATATGGTAATGGATGAAAGAGAAAAGATGATTATCACCTTATTTAAAAATAAAAAATATCAAGATGTCATAAGATTAAGCGAGAATAAAGAAGATGAAATAAGTATCATCTATCGCGCGTTAGCGTTTTATCATTTAGGACAAAATGAAGCATTCCATGATTTAGTGAGAAATCATCTTTATTTATTCGTTAGTAAAATTGGTGAGCGTTTCGTCGATTTATACATCGATTCTTTTTTAAAAGAAAATAATTATTCTTTAGCGCTACAAGCTATCGAAGATTTGAGGGAACTCCCTTACACTAATGTTGCTGTCTTAGATGCAATTATGGAAAATAAGAAACGTATTTTAAAAGCGATGGATGAAAAGAAACCAGATACTTTAGAAACGATAAGAAAAGGACTCGATAGCGATGATTCTACCTCGTTTGTTAAATCTTTAGAATTAGCTCTAAAGGAAAATCTCATCCCATCTTTCTTAGACAAATTAAATATGAGATTAAATGACGAAAAGACGAGCGATGAACTTAAAAGATTTATACTCGCATCATTACTTTCTGCACCAGAAGTATTAAAAGATGAAATAGAACTCGTTTATCACGGTAAAAAAGTGTTTTTTCCCATCCACAGCGATAAAAATATTTTCCTTCCTAATTCCTACATGCATCAAGCGATTAAAATTAATCAAAAAGAACTTTTCGACGTCGGCGTTTCTTCTATTACGACTTCACTCATCCAAAATTATTATCTAGAACATTTTTTAGATGACGATGTCTTATTACCTAATGATGCATTCTTCATCTTAAATCGTATCGCTTGCGAACTGATGAATGTTAAAGACAAATATGAACTAAATGATGAACAAGAAAAATTACTACCAAAAATCCGTCACGAAATTGATGAAATAATAAATAAAGAGACGAATAATTCAACAAAACGCTAGTTTTACTAGGCATTTTTAATTGCTTTCTTTATATTGTATGGCGTAAAGGAGGCAATTTTATGTCTAAAAGAACTGTCAATCAAATTAAAGAATCACATTATGTCGTCGAAGTCGAAGTCGATAGAGACGTATGGAAAAAAGCTCAAGAGAAAGCGCTAGAAAAGTTAGCGAAAAATGTGAGCGTTAAAGGCTTTAGGAAAGGTAAAGTCCCAGCTGAAGTTGCTAAAAAACATATCGATCAAGGTCAATTATTTAATGAGGCTATTAACGATCTTTTACCAGCCACTTTTAAAGAAGTGTTAGATGAAGAAAAACTTCGCCCGTTCGCTCGTCCTAGCGTCGATGTGACAAAGCTTAGCGACGAAGATTTAACTTTATCATTTAAAATTCTTACCGCACCGAAAGTGAATATCGGTAAATATAAAGAACATCACCTCGGTAAAGAAGAAGTAAAAGTGACGCCAGAAGAAGTAGAACACGCGATGAAGGCACGTATGGAACAAAATGCTGAATTAGTCTTAAAAGAAGGCGCAGCTGAACTAGGTGATACAGTCGTCATCGATTTCGAAGGTTTCATCGACGGTAAACCTTTCGAAGGCGGTAAGGCAGAAAATTATTCACTAGAACTTGGTTCTCACTCTTTCATTCCAGGCTTTGAAGAACAACTAGTCGGCGTGAAAAAGGACGACGAAAAAGATATCCAAGTCACCTTCCCAGAACAATACGTCGAATCATTAAAAGGCAAGGACGCTACATTCAAAATTAAAGTGCATGAAGTTAGAGCGAAGAAAGTGCCAGAATTAAATGATGAAGCGGTCAAAGAACTCGACATTAAAGGTGTTGAAACCGTCGAAGCATTAAAAGGCTACGAAGAAGCACATCTTAAATCCCATAAAGAACAAGATGCGCGTCGTGCATATTGGGAAAAATTAATCGATGCAATTATCAAAGATAGTCAAATGACTATCGATGATGAAATTATCGAAGAAGAAGTGCACGCTATGAAAGATAACGTCGCTCGCCAAGCTGCTCAAGCAGGCATGAATTTAGAACAATACCTCTCCATCACTGGTCAAAGTGAAGAACAATTAAATGAGACATTGAAGAAAGAAGCGGATAAGAACATTCGCACCGTTCTCATCATGGAGAAAGTAGCGGAATTAGAAGAACTTAACGTCACTCCAGAAGAAATCGATTTTGAGATTGCTAAAATCGCTGACGCCTATAAGATGGAATTCGATAAGGTAAAAGAGATGATTGCTAAAGACATGGATCGTTTCACCTCTAGTGTCCGTACGAAACGAATCGAAGACTTCTTAATTAATCATAACGACTAAAACAAATTAAATTTTTATTTAAAAAGGAGGATAAAATAATGGCTGATAATTTTAATGACAACCCATTTTCTCATCCCCAAGTACCAACCCATCTCGATCTCATGCTCCTCATCACGAGAGGACTTGTCATCCTTCCAGATGGTAACCCACAATCTGTCGAAGCGGGTCGAGATTTTTCGATGAACGCTGTCCTTAAAGCAAAAGATATTGAAGGTAGTCTCATCGTAAGTGTCTCTCAAAAACAATTCGATATTGATCTTCCTAAGGAAGATGAAATTTATGAAATAGGCACTTTGTGCCGTATCGTAAACGTCAATCAAGTAAAAGATAAAGGCTATGTTCGCACACGTTTAGAACCACTTTGTCGTTTCAAAATTGAAAAGATTTTCATGCCGACGGAAGCGAACAACTTTTATGCCGTTTCTGGTGAAACTATCGTAAGCGAAGAGGGCGACGCTAAAACGACAGCGATGCTCATCAAACGTCTTTCAGAATCGATGACGAAATTACCAGATTACATCACTCGTTTTCCTCGTAATTTCCTCGCTCAAATGATGAAGACGAACGATCCCGAGATGTTCGCTGATGCAGTGGCAAATTATCTTTCTATTACTAATGAAGAAAGACAGAATGTTCTAGAAACGTTAAATTTAACAAAACGACTAGAGCTCATCATCTCTTATGCTGAAAAAGAGAAAGCGATGGGAGAAATCGAAAAAGAACTGAATGTGAAAATTGGCGAATCGACCGCGAAGACGCAAAAAGAATATTATTTGCGCGAAAAGTTAAAAGCGATTAAGCGCGAATTAGGTGAAGATGTCGATGGTGACGATAGCGAGGAATCAATTCTAGATAAATTAGAAAAGAATCCTTATCCAGAGCATGTCAAAGCGAAAGTTAAAGCGGAATTAAAACGCTATGAATTAATGCCGCAAGGAACACTCGAAGCATCGCTCATCAAATCTTACATCGATACTTTGATGAATGTTCCATGGTATCAAAAGACGGAAGATAATGACGATTTAGAAAACGTGAAAAAAATTCTTGATGAAGACCATTATGGTCTTGATAAAGTGAAGAAAAGAATCGTCGAATATCTCGCTGTCAAGAAGATGACAGGAAATTTAAAAGCCCCTATTTTATGCTTTTATGGTCCGCCAGGATGTGGTAAAACATCGTTAGGACGTTCCATCGCTAAAGCATTAGGACGAAAATTTTTCAAGGCTTCATTAGGCGGGATAAGCGATGAAGCTGAGATTAGAGGTCATAGAAGAACTTACGTCGGTTCGATGCCCGGAAGAATCATATCTGGTATGAAAAGATGTGGAACGATCAATCCAGTTTTCTTATTAGACGAAGTAGATAAATTATCTAGTTCTTATAAAGGTGATCCAAGCAGTGCTTTATTAGAAGTATTAGATCCTGAACAAAATGTTGCCTTTAACGACAATTATTTAGAAGAACCATACGATTTAAGTAATGTTTTATTCATCGCTACTGCGAACTATTTAGAAAATGTTCCTGAACCATTGCGCGATAGATTAGAACTCATCGAGGTGCCTTCTTATACGACACTAGAAAAATGCGAGATTGCTATGCGTCACCTCGTCAAAAAGCAACTTCTAGAAAATGGTTTAAAAGAAGAACAAGTAACATTTACGAAAGATGCGATACTTTACATCATTGAACGTTATACTCGCGAAGCAGGTGTCCGTGAATTAGAACGTCAAATCGCGAGCATCATGCGCAAAATTGATGTCGAACTTATCACCGATCCATCTATCGAACATGTCGATGTAGATGAAAAAGCGGTAAAAAAATATTTAGGTGTCGAAATATTCGATTCGAGCGAGAAAGAAAAAGAAGCTCAAGTAGGGGTGGTCACTGGTTTAGCCTATACGCAATTCGGTGGCGATATTTTACCGATAGAAGTAAATTACTTCCCAGGCAAAGGTGGTCTCATTCTCACTGGTAAATTAGGTGATGTCATGAAGGAAAGTGCTTCTATTGCTTTAGACTACGTCAAAGCAAATGCCGCACGTTACGGCATTAATAGCGAAATCTTTGAAAAAAATGATATCCACATCCATTTCCCAGAAGGCGCTATTCCAAAAGATGGTCCGAGTGCAGGCGTAGCAATTTCTACCGCCATTTATTCTTGTCTTACTCATAAGCCGGTCGATAATAATGTCGCGATGACTGGTGAAGTAACTTTACGTGGTAACGCCTTACCTATTGGTGGATTAAGAGAAAAATCTCTTGCTGCATTAAGAAGCGGTATCAAAACTATCATCGTTCCAAAAGAGAATGAAAAGAGTGTCGAAGAACTTCCGCAAGAAGTGAAAGATAATCTTAACATCATCTACATGAAAAATGTCGATGACGCTTTAAAAGTAGCAATTAAACAATGAAAATATGGCGAAGATGATAGATTTTAATGATGTCAAATTTGTAAAATCTGTGTCTGTGGACATGGATTTTCCTTCTCCTCGTTTGAATGAAATTCTTTTCTTAGGGAGAAGTAACGTCGGGAAATCTAGCATCATCAACGCCATTACGAATCGTAAGCAACTTGCGTTCGTTTCCAAAAAGCCTGGCCATACAACTCTTCTTAATTATTTTCTCATCGACGATACTTTTTATCTCGTCGACGCACCAGGATATGGCTTTAGTGCGCGCGACAAAAATCATTACAAATTGTTCGCTATGCTCATGGACAATTATTTTAAGAAGAGTAATTATTTGCGTTTCGCTATCGTCTTATTAGATGTGAGAAGACATGTAAACGAAGATGATAAATTGATGATTGATTACTTAATCAAATGTCACATTCCATTTCGTCTCATCTTCACTAAAAGTGATTTAGGTAATCAAAAAGAAAGAGCGAAAGCGACTAAGATGCTCATGGATATTTATAACATTCCAAAAGAAGAAATTGTCTTTACTTCTTCAAATGATGGAAGAGGTGTAGAGACACTACGCAATATAATTCAATCTCATTTGTAATCAAGATGTAAAGAGAATGGAGAGTCTTATGTAGGCTCTCTTTCTTTTATATTTGAGTTCCCCGTTTTTGCAAAAAAATGGAGTTAAGTTTTAAACCGTTTTTATGTGAATTTATTTGAACATTTTAT
>CALVPP010000002.1 GCA_944351395.1 uncultured Bacilli bacterium | reverse complement strand
TGCAACACAAGACCAAAACAAAATATTAATCTTTGATTAAACAAAAATAATTAATTAGTATCTACGGAAAACAGGATGTATTTTAAGTAAAGATTTTATCTTTATTCTGGTTCCTTTAAATATGCAAAAAAAGATTATATTTCATCAAAGAGAATAATAAATGTTTTTGTGCATTGATGTTTTACTCATAAGTAAAATTGAAAATTGGTTTCATTCATGATTAAATAATAAACACATAGACTATATTTATGATTACTTTAAAAAATAAAACCAATGAACAAAAAAATTACGATGATGGTGTACATCACCTTTCTAACGCCGATGTCTATTTTTTCTCGCTTTTAAATCTCAATATAACAAGTGTTGAAAAAGAAATAGATACGATATCTATCGACGTAGATAATGTAGATATCTTACGCGATGAAAAGTATAAGACGTTAGTGCTTAAAGTAAAAGTGGAGAATCTTATCTCCTTTAACGTCGTTTCTATTTGTGAAAAGGAAACGTTTAAAGAATACGTTGAAGACTTAGAATACAAGTTGTCTTATCTTAGAAATAGAGTCGTCTTAAACGATCGAGAAAGAGTGAAAAAGATGCTCGACGCTTTAAACATTTTAGCGAAAGATAAGCACGTAAAATATATTACAATCGATTTTAAAGAAGAGACGAACTCAAATAATGAAGGACTCATCAACGCTTTATTCGATCGCTATTCTTATCCATTTTCTATCTTCTTCTTTTCTCCTAAAACACCATTACCAGAATACACAGATATAAGCGTTGGTGGCGAGGTCTTAAAGAAAAGGGATAATGTAACGATAAAAAAGATAAAAGATGAAACAACTAGCGAAGGAATAAAACTATTTAATTTCTTAAAACACGAATATGTTTGGCTCATCTTCGTCTTGATTTTCGCTATCATAAATTATTTTTCCTTTTATAGCGCTCAATCGATATTGACGTTTGATGAAAAATCAGCAGTGGGATGGGTCTTCGTCATCGCTGGAATTTTTGGTTTTATAAGTTTGTTATATACGAGTTATGGCTTTTTAGCTCACTATCCTAAAGAAGATAAAAAAGGCAAGGTGTTAGCATATCTTATCGCTGCCTTAATTAACGTCATCGCCTATTTTGCTTCACTAGGCGTTTTCTATGGATTCATATCTTTACAACTTTTCAGTGGTGTCGCTTCATTTGATATCGTTTATATCATTTCACCGACTATTGTCTTGTTCGCTATTATCATACTCACTATCTTTATTCCGAAAATTGGTTCGGCTTTTGCCTCATTTTTTAAATATTTAATTGGTTTAATTGGCAGATGAACTATTATATTTACGAAGTTGACATCCACGCAGGACATCCTTTCGTCGAAGAAGCGATGGAGATGTTTGAAGAAGAATTAGAATACGCTAAAGAAAGAAACGTACACGTTTTAAAAGTGGTGACTGGTTATGGTTCTCGAGGAGGAACACACCGCATTCAAGACGAATTGTTGATGAAACTAATTTCTTTAAAATGTGATGGCGAAATAGTTGATTACATTAAAGGCAATGAACTAAGCTTTCATCATTCTCGCTTATCAAATAAATTGACACGCATGATACCCGCGACCGATAAAAGAATCGCCAACCCTGGCGTCGTCTACATCTTTTTAAGGAGGTCTTAACGCATGAAAGTATTACTTTATTTTGAATCTCAAAAAGCGATTAAAAAATCAGGCATCGGAAGAGCGATGCGCCATCAGACAGAAGCCTTAAAGTTAGCAAACGTGCCTTTTACACTAGATAAGAATGATACATTTGATATCGCTCACATCAACACATTATTTTTCAAATCGAAAAGACTACTTAAAAAATGTCATAAATTACACATTCCTGTTATCGTACACGGTCATAGCACCTTAGAAGATTTTAGACAGTCGTTTAGATGTTGGAAGTTAGTGAAGTTTTGGTTTAATCATCAATTGTTATACATGTATAAGCATGCTGATTTCATCATCACCCCAACAGATTATTCGAAGCATCTCATCGATAATTATCAATTAGGAACCCCGGTTAAAGCAATATCTAATGGTATCGATGTTGAGGCTTACGCTCCTGATGAAAATAAAATCAAAGCATTTAAAGATTATTTTCATATCACTGATGAAAAGGTAGTCATCGGTATTGGATTGCCGTTCATTCGCAAGGGCATCGATGATTTTTTTGAAATTGCACGCGCCTTCCCTGATGTCACTTTTATTTGGTTTGGTCATTTAGCTAAAATTTTGACGCAAGGTAAAGTGCTCAAAGCAATTAAACGTCGACCCTCTAATGTCATCATGCCCGGTTATATCGCTAATGACATCATTAAAGGGGCGATGCAATACGCTAGCGCGCTTCTTTTCCCAAGTCGCGAAGAGACAGAAGGCATCGTCGTCTTAGAAGCTTTAGCGTCTCATCTTTGTTGTTTAGTAAGAAGAATACCAGTCTATGATGGTTGGCTTAAAGAAGGCGAAAACTGTTATATGGCCAGTGATGTCGATGAATTTATAGAGAAGCTGAATTTACTTTTATCTAGCGATAATACTCAATTTACAAATAAAGCTTATGAAGTCGTCAAAACTAAAACTTTAGATAAGATAGGTCAAGAATTAAAAGAAACTTACGAACACGTTTATTCTTCAATTAAAAAGTAAGATTAATTCATATTTTCTTTAGCGATTGCAAGCATGAGTTTAATCCTATTTTCTTGATTAACTTTAGAAGCGCTAGAATCATAATCGATAGCGACGATATTCGCTTCATTATGCAAACTTTTTATTCTTTTCATAACGCCCTTGCCACATATGTGATTTGGCAAGCATCCGAAAGGTTGTGTTAAAACGATATTAGGGTAGCCGCTTTCGATGAGTTCAATCATCTCCGCAGTGAGGAGCCAACCCTCACCCATCTTCGCTCCATGCTTGATGATACCATGCGTATAATCTTTCATCTCTTTGAATGGTTGTGGTGGATTGAATTTAGTAAGTTTAATAGCGTCTATCATAAGTTTTTCCCTTTTCACCAAAAAAGAGACGAGAAAATTAGTGATATGAACTTTTAGATGTTTACCACCATAATAACCAAAATCGTAGATTGAGTTTTGCAGACAATAAAGGACGAAAGCAAAAAGACCAGGAACGTTAATTTCTGCACCACTAGAGACGAGGAATTGTTCCAAATGATTATTACCTATCGGCGAATATTTGACGTAAATTTCACCAACTATGCCAACTTTGGGTAGTTTTTTCATTTCGATTGGTAAGTTATCAAAATCCTTAGCGATGAGTGGCAGATATTTTTTAATATCTTTCTTCTTCGTCCCTTTACCATTTCTTATGAGTTCACCTAATTTATCGATCCATTTATTCGCGATAGCGTAACTTCCTCCACGTTCAATTTCATAACTTCTCGTCTTGTTGTGAAGATACATGATCGTATCGCCATACGTGATAGCAGCAACTAATTTACTTAAAAATTTGATATTCATATCGATGCCACGCGATTCTTTAAGATTACCTAAATTTAAGACGATGATTGGAATATTATGAAAGTTAGCCTTGTCTAATGCTTTACGTAGTAATGGAACATAATTTGTCGCGCGACAGCCTCCGCCAGTCTGAGTGATGATAAGAGCTACTTTATCTAAATCATTTCTTGCTTTTAAAGCTTCGATAAATTGTCCGATGACACATAAAGCAGGGTAACATGTATCGTTATGAACGTATCTTAAACCAGTTGTCACGACATGTGTATCATCGTTTTTCAGTAATTCAGTTTTATAACCTAAATTGTTTAAAGCAGCTTCTAGAAGGCGAAAATGAAATTCTAACATCGTCGGGATGAGAACGGTGTGAGTCTTTTTCATCTCTTTGGTGAAGTCGACTATGTCTAGTAGATATTTTTCTTCACTTTCTTTCATTATTTTTCTCCTTCAATGCTTCTAATAAGGAACGAAGACGAATTCGCACAGTTCCTAAATTCGTTATTTCATCGATTTTAATTTGCGTATAAATCTTGCCTTCACTTTCAAGAAGTAAACGTGTCTCATCACTCGTAATCGCATCTAAACCGCAGCCAAAAGACACTAGTTGGACGAGGTTCATATCATCGAATTCACTTATATATTTAGCAGCAGCGTATAGCCTAGCGTGATATGTCCATTGATTCATGACGTTCGTCTTAAATTTTTTGACGAGATGTGATATCGATTCTTCATTCAATAAAGCGACATCTAAACCATTGATCAATCTATCGATACCATGATTGATACCAGGATCGACATGGTAGGGTCTTCCCGCTAGAACGATAATCTGTTTATGATTTTTTCTCGCTCTATCGATGATATCTTGCCCTCTAGTTCTTATATTAGACAAATATTCTTTATAAGCGTTATAGGCGATTTTTGTCGCTTGTTTCACTTCTCTTTTTGATACTTTACATATCTTTTTATTGATGATGTCATACATTTTCTTCGCAAAGAAATCCTCATCATTTAAAGATATATAATCTTTAATAAATGTGACGTCATTTATTTCATCAACATTATTTTTAATCGTTTCAGGATAATAGGCGACGATTGGACAATTATAATGATTATCACCCTTCTTCTCATCGATGTTATAGGACATACAAGGGTAGAAGATATATTTATATCCTTCCTTTACTAATTTATGAATGTGACCATGTACAAGTTTTGCTGGATAGCATGCTGTGTCACTAGGTATGGTCGATTGTCCTTCTAAATAAAGTTTCGTGCTAGAAAAACCGCTATGGCGGACTCGCATGCCAAGACTTGAAAAAAATGCATGCCAGAAGGGAAATAATTCATACATATTCAAGACGAGGGGAATAGCGATATCGATATCTCTTTTGCCTTCAATTGGGTGATATGATTGAAGGATGTTTTGCACTTGAGCGTAGATGTTATATTCATCGCCCGCTACTTTTTTCATGAGTGGTTTTTCACATCGATTACCAGAGATGAATGATTTATTGTTTTGAAAAGTATTAAGTGTTAGTAAACACTTATTATTACATAACCCACAAGTGTATGTGCGAACTACGTGCGTAAAATTTAAGAGCTCATCTTTGTTCAAAATGTGAGATTTTTTTATACCTAATTTCATCGCATACATCGCCGCTCCAAAAGCGCCCATAACACCTGCAATATTAGGCGAAACAACATCTAGGTCTAATTCTTTTTCAAACGCTCTTAAGACTGCTTCATTTAGAAACGTTCCGCCCTGGACGACGACTTTTTTACCTAATGAGTTTTTATCAGTAACTCTTATTACTTTGTAAAGTGCATTTTTGACGACCGATATCGATAATCCTGCTGAGATATTTTCAATGGTAGCACCATCTTTTTGAGCTTGCTTAACGCTAGAATTCATGAAAACTGTGCATCTAGAGCCTAAGTCGACAGGTTTTTTTGCTAAAAGAGCAATATTAGCGAATTCTTCGACACTATAACCTAACGCGTTAGCGAATGTTTGTAAAAAAGATCCACAACCTGAAGAACACGCTTCGTTAAGAAATATATCAGTGATGACACCATCTTCGATTTTAAAACATTTGATATCTTGACCGCCGATATCGATGACGAAACTGACATCAGGCATGAAATGTTTAGCTGCATAAAAATGTGCCATCGTTTCGACTAGTCCACCATCAAGACTAAATGCATTTTTCATGAGTTCTTCGCCATACCCAGTCGAAGCACTACCGGCGATATTGATCGAAGGATATTTTTCGTAAAGCTCTATGAGTTCTTTTTTTAATAAAGACACTGGATTACCTTCGTTAGACATATACTTGCTATAGCGAACGTTATATTCTTCATCAATGATGATAAATTTAAGCGTGGTGGAGCCGCTATCGATGCCGAGATAAACTGGCTTATCGTAATTTTCTAATGATTTGATTTGCACACTATGTTTAGCATGTCTCTTCCTAAAATCTTCTAATTCTTTTTCATCTTTAAATAGAGGTGGGTAAAAACGATAGTTACCGCTCGTCTCATAGGCTTCTAATTTATCGATAAAGTAATCTAAATCGTGCTTAGCGTCACTACATAAACTAGCCCCAATAGCGACGCAATATAACGAATTTTCTGGTAAATTCCCTTTTAAATGTAATGTTTCATCAAAACTAAAACGTAGTTGATCTAAAAATGTTAAAGGACCGCCCAGATAGATGACATTACCTTTAATTTCTCTTCCTTGCGTTAGACCAGCAATTGTTTGGTTGACAACAGCTTTTAAAATAGACCAAGCTACATCACGTTTATCAGCGCCTTGATTGAGTAGAGGTTGAACATCGCTTTTTGCGAATACACCACATCGAGAAGCTATGTTATATGTCTTTTTATGTTCACTTGCTAATTTATTTAATTCATCGACACTGATATTGAGTAGGGTGGCCATTTGGTCGATGAAAGCGCCAGTACCACCAGCACAAGTGCCATTCATTCGTACTTCCAATCCATTTTCTAAAAATAAAATTTTAGCATCCTCACCGCCGAGCTCGATAATACAACTAGCATCCTTTAAATATTTATTCGCACACACTCTCGTCGCATAGACTTCTTGAACGAAAGGTATATCAGATGCTTCAGCAATACCCATGCCTGCGGAACCAGACATAGCGAGGTAAATATCACCACGGACGATATTTTGTTCTTTTAAAGTTTTAAGCGCTTTGATGATGTTCTCTTTGATGTGAGCGTAATGTCGCTCATATGTCTTATAAATTACTTCACCAGCATCATTTAAGACGACACATTTAATCGTCGTTGAGCCAATATCTAATCCGACACGCATGATTTTACCTCCTTTCAAGATAAACAAAGTTTATTACAACTTAAAATCATATTCAAATAATCTTTTATGTGAACACCCTTTCAAAATACATAGTCAACTTTAGACAATTTAGCGTAGTAAAAATGAATTATTATTTGAGGGATAAAAATTCAGTATTGAAAAAGATGAGAATAAGTTCATTTGATTTTTAACATTTTAAGTTTATGAGTGCAAAGCTATAAACAACTTTAGGATGGACTTTATTTAATAAATGCTCAATAATTTATGCAGATATGAATAAAAATGAAAAACGCTTTCAAAAAGTTAGTTTCGAACCGAAAGATTATAAGTCTTATAGGGTGAAAAATAAAACGCCTCTTTTAGATTTTTTAAGAGAAGAAGTCAAAGGGGTATCGCGAAACAACTTAAAATCTTTTCTCAAATATGGACAAGTGCTCGTCAATGGTGTGAGCGTTCATCAATTTGATTATCAAGTAAATGTTCATGATGAAATTATCATTTTGAAAAAGAGACCGCATTATAAAGAATTAGTGAATGATGATATTCATAAAATATACGAAGATGAAGATGTAATTGCTATTGAAAAACCAGAAGGTATTCTTTCCGTTGCTAGCGATAAAGAGAAAGTAGTGACAAGCTACGCTAAGGTGAGCAAATATCTTATGAATAAAGACAAACATGCTAAGTGTTACGTCATCCATAGGTTAGATAAAAATACGAGTGGTGTTCTCGTCTTTGCTAAGAAGTTAGATGTTGCAAAAGCTTTTCAAGAGAAGTGGAACGAATTAGTGATTAAAAGAGGATACTACGCTATCGTGACAGGTAAGATGAAAAAAGAGGAAGACACGTTTAAAGATTATCTATTTAAGAACAACCTAGATCTCATGTATGTCGATGAAAGAAGAAAAGGCGGCAAGTTATCAATTACACATTACAAAGTGATGAAAACTAATAGTGAATATTCGTTATTAGATGTTTCCATCATGAGCGGTCGTAAAAATCAGATTCGTGTACAATTAGGTCATAGAGGTCATTACGTCATTGGTGATGATAAATATGGCGAACCGCCTAACCCAATCAATCGTTTAGGTTTGCACGCTTATGAATTAAAAATAAAACATCCTCTTAAGGATAAGATCTACGATTTTAAATCGAAGATGCCTGATATATTTCTCTCTATCTTTAAAAGATAAAAGTTTCTATAATGATATAAGGTCGTATGGCAGAACAAAAAGCTAATAAAAATACAGTTCTATATGACGATGATAGTCAAAGACTATCTCTTTTCATCGTCATCGTGAATAATGGTTTAGCTTCGATTTATAAAAATTGTTTTATCAATGAATGTAATTGTCATTACGTTTTAACATTGCAAGGACGAGGCACAGCAACGAAAGAGATGTATCGTATGTTAGGCTTAACCCAAGTGAAGAAGGATATTATCATCGCTATCACACCAAAATCTAATCTCAATGAACTTTTCTATCGCACTAGAGAACAATTCATCGTTTCTAAACGCACAAAAGGTGTCGCGTTTAGCATCGATTTGACTAGCATCATCAATCTTAAAGCATATAAATATTTCATGTACGGAATCGAGGAAGATAAATATGGAAAATAAAGAACTCATCATCGCTATCGTAAATCCTGGTAATAGTGATTTAGTCATGAATGCTGCTAAAGAGCAAGGTGCTGGTGGCGGTACTGTATTAACTGCTAAAGGCACGGGTAGAAAAGGTATTGAAAAGATTTTAGATATGCCCGTACAACAAGATAAAGAACTCGTTCTCATCGTCGTCGAAAAAAGTAAACGTGATCGTGTTTTAAAAGCAATTAATGATAATTGTGGTCTTGATACGGCAGGGCATGGTGTGGCATTTAGCATCCCCGTTAGTGATGCGATGGGCTTCCACATTAACCGCGATAAATAACAAAAAAAGCGGCATTTAGCCGCGATGATACAATTTATAGATGTAATTTTTCTTAATTTTCAGTTGTTCACTAGCGCGTTCAATGGCATCTTTTGTCGATAGACCGACGTCCACTAATGAATTGACGAAACTGACAATTTCTTCATCGCTTCTAAAAGCACTTTGTTCATTATCTGCTCCTTCGATGACGATGACGAATTCGCCTTTTAGTTGTTCTTTAGCGGTTAACTCGCTCAAATCTTTTAGATTACCGCGAATGAATTCTTCATGAATTTTTGTAAGTTCTCTTGCGATGCACGCTTTTCTATCACCTAAAACATCGTACATGTCTAAGACACATTTAGCTAGGCGGTGTGGTGCCTCATAAAATATGAGTGTTTCTTCTCGGTTTTTAAGCTTTAATAATTCTTCTCTTCTCGCTTTTTCTTTCGCATCTAAGAAGCCATGAAAATAAAAATGTGTCGCATCTAATCCAGAACCTACCAAAGCATTTAAAAATGCGCTAGGCCCACTTATAGGTACGACATTAATCTCGTTTTCTAGTGCTTTCTTAACGAGTATATGACCAGGATCAGAGATAGTAGGGTAACCTTGGTCACTCACGTAAGCGACATTTTTATGATCATCTACGATGTATTGAATGATTTTTTCAGAAGTTACTCGTTCGTTGTGTTCGTGAAGAGAGATAATCATCTCTTTATGAATGTCAAAGTGGAGGAGTAAAGGTTTAGTGACTCTCGTATCTTCACAGGCGATGATATCGACTTCGTTTAATATTTCAATAGCGCGTGGTGATAGTTCTTTTAAATTACCGATAGGAGTGGCAACCAAATACAATTTTGCATCGTCATTTTTGAAATTAAGCGAGCGTTTCATCATCTATCTTTTTCCCTTTGCTCAATTGGTTATATTCATCTAAATCTAAAATTTTAACGTCTTCAGGATTCTCGATTTTGACGGTGCGCGACAAGACGTTGATGCTAGAGACGTGATATTCGTTATCTTCAATTTTTATTTTTTCTCCGAGACGGGGATAATATTTTTTTAATTCACTATATTGCTCATCTTCATATTTTAGGCAGCAAATGAGTTTGCCACACGCTCCACTAAGCTTAGGAATGTTAAGAGCGAGCATTTGATTTTTGGCACGATTGATGGAAATACCATCAAATTCATTTAAAAATAAAGAACAACATAATTTTAAACCACACACACCCAAACCACCTGTTGCTTTCGCTCTATCGCGAGGACCAATTTGCCTTAATTCGATACGTGTATGAAAGATACTAGCAAGACGTTTTGCTAGTTCGCGAAAATCTACTCTTTCTTCAGCGGCGAAATCGAATTGTAGTTTATTGCGGTCGAGCGTATATTCTGCCATAGTGAGCTTCATCGGTAGATTAAGTTTTTTCACTTCTTTGATAGCGATTTGATAAGCTTCTTCTGCGTCCACGATATTTTGTTCGTATCTTTCTAAATCTAATTCGATAGCCTTTCTTAAAATAGGTCTTAGTTCAGATTCATCGAAGTCGCCTTCAATTTCATTTAGTTTAGAAGCGATGCGACCAAGTTCTATGCCTCGTATCGTCTCACATATGACCTGGTCTCCTATTTTTAACGACTCATCTTCACTTACAAAATAGTAAGAACGGTCGCTCTTCTCAAAATGAACAGCGACGCTATATCTTTTATTTTCACTCATAATTTTTTCATCCCTTTCGTCACACTATAAGTCAATTTATCGAAAAGAAGTGGGATATTGACATTCATCTCGATATTTTGTCGTAATGTAAATAATAAATCTAAAGTCTCTTCCATATGGTCGAGCTTTTGATTTAGTGCATCTATTATACTCTTAAAGCTTTGAAAAATATAATCGTTCGTATATTTAGCTTCCTGCATATTCTTAAAAAAGTCGATGAATAAATCTAAGAACATTCGTGCGTCTTCTTTCGCTCTCAGTTTGTTAGAAAGGATAGTTTGAGTAAAATATACGACTTCACCTCGTCCTTTATTCATCTCTTCTAAATAATCTCTAAATAATTCTTTTAACGAGAGATATTTTTCATCATTTGTATGTTCTTTAATTTCGTATGCATTGTTATAAAAGTAAGATAATAGCTCAGCATCTTCTTCATAGACACCTAATTCATTTGCTTCGTTTATCACTTTTTTACGGTCAATTAATTTAAAACGAAGAAGCTGAGTTCGCGATATGATTGTAGGCAACACTCTTTCTTCATTTTCTGTCGTTAGAATAGCGTATACGTCATCTACCGGCTCTTCTAAAAAACGTAATAAAGCATTTATAGCTTCATTCGTCATATTTTCGACGAGATGAATGATATAAATTAATACACCTTTAGCTTCTTTAGCGGTGTAAGAAAAAGAAGTGATGACTTGATTTATTTCATCTTTTTTCAATGATGAACTCGCACCATCGAGAATGACAATATCTTGATAATTACCATCGTCTACGCGTGCACAAGTTAAACATTGCTCACAAGCAAAAGGAGTAGGATTATCACAGATGATAGATTTTGCTAAGAATTTAGCCATTGATAAAAGAGGAATACCTGCTTCGCCACTCAAAAGGTAAGCGTGAGCGATATTGCCATCTTTTAATGCGTGTTCTAATGTTTTATAAACATTAGGCTGATATGTTTTTAAATAATTTTCACTATTCACTTCTCTTTTAAACGTCTTGCGATGGCTTCTTCGACACTTTTATTCACCTCAGTTAATGGTTTAGAAGCGTCGATGATGACGTAACGATCCTCATATTTTTTTGCTAAATCTAAAAAAGTTTGTCGCACTTTATTATGGAATTCAATTTTCTCTAAATCTAGTCTATTCACTTCTCTATTTTTATTTAACGCAATGCGTTTCAATCCTAATGATGGTTCAATGTCTAATAAAAAAGTTAAATCTGGATAAAAACCTTCAGTCGCAAAAAGATTTACGTTTAATATCTCTTCCACCCCAATACCTCTAGCCCCACCTTGGTAGGCTAAACTTGAATCGAGGAAACGATCGCAGAGCACTATTTTTCCTTCCTTTAAAGCGGGCCATACTTTTTCGACGAGATGTTGCCTTCTACTTGCGGCGTAAAGTAGTGCTTCGGCACGAGCGTCTAAATTCGTGTTCTTTTTATCTAAGATGACATTACGAATTTCTTCAGCAATAGGAGTGCCACCTGGTTCGCGAGTAAGTATTATCTCGTAGCCTCGTTTAGTCAAATAATCGTAAACATTTTTAATGACTGAAGTTTTGCCGCTTCCTTCTGGTCCTTCGAATGTGATGAACATAAGTTAAACCCTCTCATTCTATTTTCGTGCGCCCCTTCAAGGCACGATCTAAAGTCAAACTATCAGCGTAGTCGATAGATGAACCCATTGGCAAACCATAAGCAAGTCGACTAACTTTGATGTCTTTATCTTTTAAACTGTTAGCGATGTATAAAGCGGTTGTTTCACCAGCGACAGTTGGCTCTGTAGCGATGATAATTTCTTTGACGCCTTCTTCTTCGATGCGCGTGAACAATTTGTCGAGATGTAAATCTTCAACTGTTCGACCTTGACTTAAAGATAAAGAAGTGCCTAAAACAAAATAGATGCCATGGAACGTCTCATTTTTTTCAAAAGGCAAACTATCCTTTGGGTCAGTGATGATGAGCATTGTTTCGTGGTCCCTGTTGGAATCATTACAAATATGGCAAATATCTCCTTCGCAATATAATCCGCAGCGAGGGCAGGGGTGTATTTTTTCTTTCGTCTCTTTTAAAGAATGAATGATGGAATCAACTTGTTCATCGTCCATCCTTAAAATGTCATAAGCCATGCGCGTAGCTTGCCTCGTACCTATGCCCGGGAATGCCTTTAAAGCATTAATCAAAATGTCGATAGTTTCTAAATGTTCATTCATCGATTAAAATCCTAAGCCTAAACCTCCAGCGGCACCTTGGGTAATTTTAGCTTCTTCCTCTTGAATTTTTTCTAAAACTTCGTCGATAGCAAGAGCGATCATCTCTTCTAACATCTCCTTATTTTCTTTATCTAAGGCATCTTCATCTATCTCAATTTTTTCGATAGTTCTATCACCTTTCATCACAATTGTGAACGCTCCACCCTTAGATACACTAAAAGATTTATTTGCTAATTCTTCTTTAGCTTTAGCCATAGCTTTTTGCATCTTTTGTGCTTGTAGCATGAGTTGTTGCATGTTCATATTACTTAATCTCCTTTAAATCAATAGTTACTTCGTCAGCTTTTTTTAGTTTGCCAAGTTGTGATAAATCACGGAATTTTTTGACATCAGCAATAGTTTGCATTCTTGTAAGAGCGTGGACGAAGAAATGCTTATTCGTTATTTTTTCGACAAGATTAGCGATTGTCTTTTGATTATTTTTTAAATTGACTTTATCAGCGACGATATCTAAATCATATTCGAGGATGAGTAATTCCTTCGTCGCAATATATGGTCTAGCGTCTTTTAATAAAGAAGCATATTTACCAAGAGTTGGGCTAGCTAGATAGGGAGTCAATTTATCCCATTTAGAGATGATACTTTTCTTTAATTCCTTATCGCCTTTAATCATGGCGTTTATGATAGTTTCTTCGTTTAACACGTATTTTTCATCATCTGGGTATAGATTAGTGTCAGCGACTAATTCTTCTTCATTAAAAAGGAGAAGCGGTTCATCTAAAGCTTTTTCTTTAGCCGGTTCTTCTTTTTTCATAGGAGTAGGAACTGGTTCTTCTTTTTTTATTATTGTTTTCTCTACTATTTTAGGTTCTTCTTTTATAACTTTTTCTTCATTTTCGTCGGCTTTTGCCACAGTTTTCAATGTTTTCTTATGCATAGAAGTAAGTTTTAATAAACTAATTTCTAATAGCGATCTAGCATTACTTACGTTTCTTAATGATGTCGAAGCATTAAGCAAAATTTCACTCATCTTCAACAAGTCTTCTTCATCAGCGAAATGCGACAAGGCATTAACTTCGCTTTCATTTAGTGTCAATAACAAAGTCTTATCTTCTGTCACTTGATAGGTGTAGACATCTTTTAAAATGTCGAGAAGATCTAATAATAATTTTTTGATATCGTTACCATGTTCGATAAAAGAACGCGTTAACGATAAAGTGTTTTCTACATCACCGTCTAAAATGTAATTGAGTAACTTTATTTTTTCCTCTTTACTCGTAAGAGCAAAGACATCTAAGACATCTTTCGCTCGAAGAGTGCGACCAGAATAAGCGAGCAATTGATCTAAGATAGATAAAGCATCTCTCATGCCGCCATCGGCAAGAGAAGTAATCATGTCGATAGCATCTTCTTCATAAGTAATTTGTTCTTTGTCTAAGACGTAGATTAGTCGACGTTTAATATCGACATCACTTACTTTATTAAAATCGTATCTTTGGCAACGAGATAGAATAGTGGGCAATATTTTATGCGGTTCAGTTGTGGCGAGGATGAAGATGACGTGGGCGGGCGGCTCTTCTAATGTGCGAAGCAATGCATTAAACGCTCCGCTAGTCATCATGTGCACCTCGTCTATGATATAAACTTTATATCGACCTTTAATTGGTAAATATTTTACTCTATCAATTAAATCTCTTACTTCATCGACACCATTATTGCTCGCCGCGTCAATTTCTATGACGTCTGGATGAGATACTTCGTTAATAGCGATGCAATTTGAACATTCGTTGCATTGATGTCCTACGCCTTCTTCACAATTTAATGCTTTGGCAAGAAGTTTAGCCATGCTCGTCTTACCCGTTCCTCTAGGACCAGCAAAAAGATAAGCATGAGCGATTTTATTTTCCTTTAAAGCATTTTTTAAAGTACGGACGATATGATCTTGCCCGACGACTTCTTCAAAGGTTAAAGGACGATATGTTCGATAAAGTGCTTTGTAGGCCATAAGTTATACGTCTTCAATTATACATAAAGTTTATGGCATTTGATAGAGTTAATATGAATATTAAGCAAAAGTTTTGTTCTATAGTAATTATTAAATAATCTTTAATATATTTTGTTTATGTATTCTTTCGTTTTCTCTAATTCATCATGATGTGTTAGAATACTAACTATGTCAATGATGGAAGAAAGCATGAGAAAAAGACTCGAGGTCACGAAACGTCGTCTCGAAGAAATAGATCGTTCACTCATGGATGAAAAAGTGACGGAAGATATTGCTACCTTCCGTGCCTTATCTAAAGAAAGAGCGAATTTAGAACCAGCATGCGAAAAGTATGATGAATTTTTAAGAGATGAAAAAAATCTTGAAGAAGCAGAAATTTTAAGTCGTGATCAAGATCAAGAAATTGCCGAATTAGCGAAAGAAGAAGTGAAATCATTACACGATGAAATGGTTTTGCTCATCGATGAACTAACTATTTTACTTTTACCCAAATCACCAGATGACGACAAAAACATCATCGTCGAAATTAGAGGTGCAGCAGGAGGAGACGAAGCTAACATTTTTGCAGGGGATCTTTTCCGTATGTATGTAAAATATGCAGAAAAAAATAATTGGAAAGTACAACTCATCGATGAAAATCCCTCGGAAGCAGGTGGTTTTGCTTTCGTTTCATTTTCCATCAAAGGTAAAGACGTTTATTCTAAACTAAAATTTGAAAGCGGTGCACATCGTGTCCAAAGAGTGCCAAAGACTGAAGCAGCAGGAAGAATTCATACTTCGACAGCGACTGTATTAGTCATGCCAGAAGCAGAAGAAATTGAAGTAAAAATTAATCCCCAAGATTTAAGTATGGATACATATCGCTCACAGGGTGCGGGTGGACAAAATGTTAATAAAACTGAATCAGCCGTGCGCATAACACATATTCCAACTGGTATAGTTGTGAGCTGCCAAACTGAAAAATCACAACTACAAAATAGAGAAATATGTATGCGTATGTTACGCACGAAGATTTACCAGAAAATGCTTCATGACCGCGATGAGAAAATTGGACAAGAAAGAAAAGCGAAAGTTGGAACCGGCGATAGAAGCGAAAAAATTAGAACTTATAATTATCCACAAAACCGTGTGACTGATCACCGTATTAATCTCACTATCCAAAAGTTGGATCGCGTCATGGAAGGAGAATTAGATGAAGTTATTAACGCACTCATCCACGATGATATCCAAAAAAGATTAGAAGAGGAGATTAATTGATTGAGCGTCGAAGAAGCCTATTTTTTATTTAAAAAGAAATTTCATAGCGTAGAGAACGCTAGTATTTATCTTGCTATGCAAGAAGTGTTAGGGTTAGATGATAGAACTTCTCTTATCAAATCGTTCAAAGAAGAAATAAGCGAAGAAGATAAAAATGAAATAGAAGATATTTTAAAGGAAGTGGGAGAAGGTAAACCTCTTCAATATGTTTTAGGACATGCTTCTTTTTTAGGTGATGAATATTATGTTTCACCTGCAGTTTTAATTCCTAGACCAGAGACAGAAGAATTAGTCACTATCGCTTTAAAAGATATGGCTAAACTTAAAAGAAAAATGACGATTGTTGATGTGGGAACCGGATCAGGTGTTATCGCTATTAGTGTGAAGAAAAAAAGAATTAATGATGAAGTTATCGCTATTGATAATAGCGAAAGTGCTCTAGAAGTTGCTATGCATAACGCTAATATGCACGACGTTAAAATTAATTTTTATTTAGGAAATCTAATAAATCCACTCATTGAAAAAAATAAAAAATATGATGTCGTAATCGCTAATCTTCCTTACATTGAAAAAGAAGAAGACGTCGATCCATTAGTGCTACTAAATGAACCAAGAAGCGCTTACTTAGTGAAGCCTGGTCATAAACTTTATGAACAATTATTTCAAATGATAAAAAATAGCATGGGTGATGAGGTAAGAGTGTATCTAGAAATTCATCATGATCAAAAAGAAGTGATGCAAGAACTTTGCTTTAACTATTTTAATCGCTATAGTATAGAGATAAGAAAAGATATGTCTAATCATGATCGATTTGTCATTTTACACATATGGAAAGAGAACAATTTGAAAAATTAAAACAAGCTATATTGAATCACGATATCATCGCTATACCGACAGAGACTGTTTTTGGTTTGGCTATTGCATACGATGATGAAGTGGCTTTTCAAAAATTAGTCGAAGTTAAAATGCGCGCTCCTGATAAGCCATTCACTCTCATGCTAGGAGATGTTAATGATATAGAAAAATACGCCTACATTAATGATGTGGCTAAATGTTTAATTGACAATTTTTTGCCAGGCGAGATTACATTATTATTAAGAGTAAAAGAAGGACTACCATGGCATGTCACGTTAGGCACTAATAAAATCGGTATACGCGTGAGCGGGGACGATACATTGCGTGAATTTATTCATTATGTTGGTAAGCCGCTTCTCGTCCCAAGCGCGAATAAAAAAGATATGCCTCCAGCTTTAACTGAAGGGCAAGTTAGAACTTATTTTAGCGAAGAAGAAGTAAAACTTATCGCTCATGGCAAAGTGCAATCTACTATGCCTACTACAATTGTAGATGCGAGTGAAAAAAATATAAAAATTATACGCCTTGGTAGCGTAAAAGAGACGGAAATTGAGGAGGTTTTAAGAAAAAATGGGCTCTAAAAAAATTATTATCGGTTCAGATCACGCCGGCTTTAATCTAAAAGAAGTGGTCAAAAAAATGTTAGGACGCGAAGGCTTTGAATTTGAAGATGTTGGTACTTTTGATACGTCTTCTTGTGATTATCCAATCTTCGCCTTTCAAGCCGGCGAAAAAGTCGTGAAAAACAATACCCTAGGCATTTTAATTTGTTCTTCTGGTGAAGGTATTTGTTTAGCGGCAAATAAAGTAAAAGGTGTGAGAGCAGGCATCGCTTATAATGATGACGTCGCAAGTTTATTAAGAGAACATAATGATGCGAACATCGTGTGTTTTGGAGCGAATTTTATGCGCGAAGAAGATGTAATTAGAAGAGCGATTACTTTCCTAACTACGGATTGCTTAGAAGGAAGACATAGACGCAGAGTTGATTTAATTAAAACGTATGAAGATGAACACATGAAGTAATTTACGTGTATATATAACATGTGAATCACTTTGTTTGTCCAATATGCGGAAATGAAGATGTGAGGTATATCGCCTATAGGCGAGACATTCCTTATTGTCGAAAATGTATTTCTTTTCAAGGCGAAATAGCGAATATAAATTATTTAGTCGATGAAGACGAAGCATCTTTAAATTATGAATTGAGCGAAGAACAAAAAAATATATCCGCTCAATTTTTAAATTCTTTTAAAGAGGGCAAAAACACACTAATTCATGCTGTCTGTGGAGCGGGCAAAACAGAAATTGTATACGAGACGATAAGTTATGCTTTAAAAAATCATATGCATGTTGGATTTGCTACTCCAAGAAAAGATGTCGTCATCGAACTTTTGCCTCGTTTTAAGGAAGCATTTAAAAGCGCTAAGATAGTCGCTTTATACGGCGGACATACGCATGAATTACATGGTGATATCATTTTACTTACGACACACCAATTATTTCGCTATCACCAATATTTTGATTTGCTCATCATCGATGAAGTAGATGCTTTTCCTTTTAAAGGAAATGACACATTATATAACATCGCCATTAGAAGTGTTAGGGGTCATTATTGTTTTATGTCCGCGACCCCAGACGAAACACTTATTGAACAATTCAAGAAGAATGGTTATTCATTTTTACAATTATTCGTCCGATTTCATAAAAAACCTATACCTGTTCCTAAACTTTATTGGTCGTTTGGTTTAATAAAGTATGTCGTGTTGATATATAAGTTGAAGAAATATCAGAAAAATAAATTACCTTGCTTAGTGTTTTGCCCAACGATTGATATGAGTATAAAATTAGCAAAATTTCTAAGTCTTTTTTGTAAAGGTGGGACTAGTGTTTCATCTAAAGATGAGAAGAGGATGCAAAAAGTACAAGATTTCAAAGATGGCAAATATCATTATTTATGCACGACGAGCATTTTAGAAAGAGGAGTAACTATCAAAGATTTACAAGTCATCGTTTTTCGTAGTGACCATATTCTTTATGATCATTACGCGCTTACACAAATAGCTGGCAGGGCAGGAAGAAAATTAGGACATGAACGAGGGGAGGTGATTTTTCTTGGGCATAGAATCGATGAAGAGATGGTTAAGTCAAAAAAAGAAATTGAATTCGCAAATACCTATTTGTCTCATTTGCTTAAAAGAAATTAAAAGAGATGGACTAATCTTGAACATGATGAACGAAGTACATTTATGTCAAAAATGTTTTGAAAAATTAAATCCCGTTTTCAAACGCTTTAGATTTGCTGGATGTAAAGGACTAGCAATTTATCATTATGATGATTACATACGTTCTTTAATATATCAATTGAAGACGAATATGGATGTCGCTTTAGCCCCGGCATTTTTAGAAAGATATTTGCACCTTAAATATTTATATTTAAATTATGTTGTTCTTATAGCTCCTTCTCATATATCGCATACTAACGAAAGAGGCTTTAAACCAGTGGAGGAAATATTTAAAGTTATAGGCTGGAATTTATTAGATTGTTTTGTAAAATCATTGTCTACAAAACAAGTAGAACTAAGAAGTGAAGAAAGAAAAGAAGTAAAAAAATACATAAGTTTAAATGAAGATGTCAATTTGCGTGGTAAGAAAGTTTTGCTTGTCGATGACATCATGACTACTGGTTCTACTATTGAAGCAATGGTGGATTTGGTAAGAAAAAGAGGAGCGAAAAAGATTGAGATACTCGTTCTAGCGAAAAATGAACTGAAAGAGGAGATGGAAAAAACGTAAAAAACTAAACTAGTTATATCTATTTGAGTTAGCGTGTGCTAATATACTTTTAAGATCAATAGGTCTTAAAAGGAGCCGATATGAATTTACAACCTTTTGTTAAATGGGCAGGTGGAAAAAGGCAAATAATGAATAAACTTCTCGAATATATGCCAAAAAAATTTAAACATTATTACGAACCTTTTGTCGGTGGCGGAGCCTTACTTTTAGAAAAAAAACCACATCGCGCTTGTATTAATGATTCAAATAAAGATTTGATGTCCATTTATAAATGTTTGAGAAACAAAAAATTGTTTAAATTATTTTTTGAAGAATGTAAAAAACATGAACAAAACCACTCGGAAGAATATTATTATGAAATTCGAAGTTTAGATAGGAAAAAATCTTTTTCAAAACTGCCTTTATACATCAAAGCTGCTCGATGCATATATTTAAATAAAGCATGTTTTAATGGATTATATAGAGTAAATGCAAAGGGTTATTTTAATGTTCCGTCTGGTAAATATGCTAAAGTGCATTGTTTTGATGATAAAAATATCGCCGCCCTACATAAATTTTTTGTTAAAACAAAACCTGTTATTTTATGTAAAGATTTTGAAGAAGCAGTAAAAACTGCTAAAAAAGGTGACTTTGTTTATTTTGATCCTCCTTACGACGTCGTTGCTGAACAATCTTTCACCTCTTATACCAGCGGTGGATTTGGTAAGGAAGAACAAATTAGATTATGTAAACTTGTTAAATCCTTATCAGATAAAGGAGTGTTCGTCATGGCCTCTAACGCTAATACGAAATTTATTCGAGAAATTTATAGCGATTTTAACATACACGTCGTAGAAGCGAAAAGAATGATTAATTCCAAAGCCGATGGCAGAGGAAATGTTGAAGAAGTAATCATCACGAACTATTGATAATAATATGAAAAAAACAGATATTTATTTTCAAGATGACAATTTCATTTTATTAAAAGGCGATTGTTTTAAAATTCTTGAGACTATTGAAATTAAAACAATTGATATGATATTTGCAGACCCTCCTTATTTTTTATCTAGCGGAGGTATTTCTTGTCATAGCGGCAAACAAGTTTCTGTCGATAAAGGTGAATGGGATCTTTCACTTACGATAGAAGAGAAAATTGAATTTCATCGTCGATGGATTTTTCTTTGCCGCAAAGTATTAAAAGACGATGGCACCATTATGATAAGTTCCACCTTACATAGTGTGTACGCCATAGGCGTCGCTCTTGAGATGGAAGGCTTTTCAATCATAAATAATATCATTTGGCAGAAAACAAATCCTGCACCCAACTTATCTTGTCGTTCATTCGCTCATTCAACTGAAACAATTATTTGGGCGCGTAAGCAGCTTACAACTAAGAAAAAAGGTAATCATTATTTCAATTATGAGGAGATGAAACAAGAAAATGGTGGAAAGCAAATGAAAGATGTTTGGATTTTTGAGGAAAACCCTATACTCGCTTTATCAACTACTACGAGAAAAGAAAAAAAATATGGCAATCATCCTACCCAAAAACCCATAAGACTATTAGAGCGACTTATCAAGGCGTCTACAAAAGAAAATGATTTGATATTAGATCCATTTAATGGGTCTGGTACGACTGGTATAGTAGCCCATTCTATGAATCGAAAATACATAGGAATCGAGATAAACGAAACTTATCTTGAATTAACAAAGAAAAGATATTTAGGAGGTTAAACGATGAAAACAAGAGATTTTGTGCAGTGGTTATCTACTATGAAAAGTAGTGTATCGACTTGGACATATTACACAGATTTTAAAAAAGTTTATGGTAATGTTGATAAAATCAAAATTGAATTAAACATACTTAATTCGCTTATTGCATCGAAAAATATCGAAGAAGATTTTGTTGCTATCGTTAAAGAATATCCTAATGTTTTAAAGACCATTCCTATTCTACTTGCTAAGCGTGAATTAGAAATTCAAATTGAAGACGTCGATGCGAGTTATCTTTTTGATTTTAACAAAATGTCTTATTCGATTGATCAATATGTTCTTTTTATGCGTAATAGTGGATTGTTCGATCTTTTAGAAAATCACATCATAAATAATTTGGTCGATTATGTATTAGGGATAGAAGTTGGTTTGGATTCAAACGCAAGAAAAAACAGAAGTGGTCACATCATGGAAGATCTTGTTGAGTCTTATCTTGTTAAGGCGGGGCTAAAGAAAAATGTGACCTATTTTAAAGAGATGTGTATTAGCGAAGTTGAAAGAAAATTCCATTTAGACTTGTCTAACATATCTAATAAAGGCAAAACAGAAAAACGTTTTGATTTTGTATTTATTGGGGCTTTTGGTGATATTTACGCTTGCGAGTGCAATTTTTACTCATCATCAGGTTCTAAATTAAACGAAACAGCTAGAAGTTATAAGACATTAGCGTTAGAAGCAAAATCTATCAATAAATTTCATTTTGTTTGGTTCACTGATGGAATAGGTTGGAATGATGCAAAAAATAATTTAAAAGAAACTTTTGATATATTAGATAACATTTACAATTTGAATGATTTAAATAGTGGCGCAATTGACGATCTTGTAGATAATGCGAGATATTTAAAACACAGCTTATAAAATTAAACTGCATTAGTGCACGCTTTTACGTGTATATAATAAATGTAGTTAAAGTTTTTACTTTTTAATAATATAATTAAAGACATCGAAAATTTAAATTAATAAAAAAGATAGAGAGGTATTTATGGGAGCGTTAGAGAGAATACTAGGCTTTGACAGAAGAAGAATTAAAAAATACGCTAGACAAGCGAATAAAGTCATCGCTTACGAAGAAACGATGAAAAATTTGAGCGACGAAGAATTGAAAGCCAAGACACCTTACTTTAAGGAATTATTAAAGCAAGGAAAAACTTTGGAAGACATAAAGTTTGAAGCATTTGCTGTTGCAAGGGAAGCAGCTCGTCGTTGTTTAGGCCAATTTCCTTATAAAGTCCAAATCATGGGTGCTTTAGTGTTACACGATGGTGATGTCGCTGAGATGAAGACTGGTGAAGGTAAAACTCTTACCGCGACTATGACCATCTATTTGAACGCACTTAATGGTAAAGGCGCACACGTCGTCACTGTGAACGAATATCTTGCTCAACGTGACGCAGATTGGATGGGACAAATTTATCGTTTCTTAGGTCTCACTGTCGGATGTAATTTAAGAGAACTTACTCCGAGCGAGAAAAAGGAAGCTTATTTATGCGATATTACTTACACGACTAACTCAGAAGTTGGTTTTGATTATCTTAGAGATAACATGGTACAAAATCGCGATAGACGAGTCTTGCGCGGCTTAGAATATGCAGTTATCGATGAAGCGGACTCTATTCTTATCGATGAAAGCAGAACCCCGCTCATCATTTCCGGTGGTGCAAAGGCAGCGCCAAGCCAATACACAGTTGCTGATAGGTTCGTTAAAACTCTTAAAAAAGATAAAGATTTCGTCATCGATATTAAGACCAAAACTTGTAATTTGACTGATGCAGGTAATGATAAAGCTTGTCGTATGTTCGGTGTCAAAAATATATATGACCCACAATATGCTGATTTAGTTCATAGAATTCATCAAGCTTTAAAAGCTAATTACATCATGCAACGCGATGTCGAATATATGGTTGATCAAGACAATGAAATTCAACTAATTGATCAGTTCACTGGTCGTATTCTCAAAGGTCGTGAATATAGCGATGGTCTACATCAAGCAATTCAAGCTAAAGAGAACGTGAAAATTAAGCAAGAAACGATTACGATGGCGACGATTACTTATCAAAACTTCTTTAGGCTCTACAAAAAATTATCAGGTATGACTGGTACAGCGAAAACAGAAGAAGAAGAATTCCGTAAGATTTACAATATGCGCGTCGTGCAAGTGCCGACAAATTTGCCTGTCGCTCGTGAAGACGCAATTGATTACATGTATCTAAATCATGACATGAAATTAAAAGCGCTCATCAATGAAGTGAAAGAAAGGCACGAAAAAGGACAACCTATCCTCATCGGTACAGTTTCTGTTGAATCGAGCGAAGAAGTATCAAAATTATTAGATCAAGCTGGTTTAAAACACGAGATGTTAAACGCTAAAAACCACGCTCGAGAAGCAGAAATTATTTCTCACGCTGGCGAAAAAGGGGCGATTACGCTTGCGACGAACATGGCCGGCCGTGGTACCGATATCAAGATTAATGACGAGGTGAAGAAATTAGGTGGCTTATGCGTGTTTGGCACAGAAAGACATGAATCACGCCGTATCGATAATCAGCTAAGAGGTCGTAGTGGTCGTCAAGGCGATCCAGGTTTCTCTCGTTTTTACACCGCACTTGATGATCAACTCATCTTACGTTTTGGCGACTCCTTTGCTGATAAATTAAGAACACAATTTAAAGGTAATGAATCTGAGCCTTTAGAGAGCAAGATGATGACTTACATCACCACTAGTGCACAAAAACGTATCGAAGGTCAAAACTTCGATATTCGTAAAAATTTGTTAGATTATGACGATGTCTTAAGTAAACAAAGACAAGCAATTTATGATATTCGCGATAAAATTTTATTAGGCGATGATATTTCTGGTGTTCTAAGAGAATTCTTTACCAATACTGGTTTATTTTTAGCAAAAAGAGCGGCAATGCCCGACAATATTCATGTCGTTTCTGGCGAACTTTTAAAGAAAGAATGTGAACCACGTTTCCTTCCCAACGGCAGTTTAAAACCTCAATTATATGAAGAAGCGCCCATCGATGAAGCTGGACAAGATTTAGGTGAAGTTCTTTATGCTAGATATCTCAAAAGAAAAGAAGAATGGCCTGAAGATGTCGCTAATAAGTTAGAAAGAGAAATAGCGCTCGTCTGCATCGATAGGAACTGGACTCGCCATATTGATACGATGGCAAGACTTCGCGACACGATTCACCTACGTAGTTATGCTGGGACGAATCCTCTTCAAGCTTATGTGAATGAAGGTTATGACCATTATCGCGAAATGTTAGAAACAGCTTCTACCGATACTGTTTTAAACCTTTTAAATATTAAACCTAATTTGACACCCAAAGCTGAAGAAGTACCAAGCGGTGAGCAAGAATTAAAAAACAATGATGAGGAAAAGAAATAATGCAAGATTTAAACATATTAAAAAATAGTTTAGAAGATGCAAAGCTCGTCATCGATAAGTTAGGTGATTCACTTTGACCTACCTAAACTTAAAGAAGAAATTAAGAAATTAGAAGATGAAGTCAATGATGACCATTTTTGGGATGATAGAAATCATGCAGTAAAGATTATTGATGAACTCAATAACAAAAAAGATTTAGTTGAAAACCATCAAAAATTACTAGACGATTGTAAGAATTTAGAAGACTTGTTCTTATTAGCGAGCGAGGATACCAGTTTCTTAGATGAAATCGATACTGAATGGAAGAAATTTAAAAAAGAATTTGATGCTTTTAGATTAGATGTTCTTTTCCGTGGCGAATATGATCATTTAAATGCGATATGTGAAATTCATCCTGGCGCTGGTGGTACCGAATCGCAAGATTGGGCCGATATGCTTTATCGTATGTATACTCGTTACGCTGAAAAACATCACTTTAAAGTGACAATTTTGAATTATGAAGATGGCGATGAGGCAGGTATTAAATCCGTCACATTTAAAGTAGAAGGTAAAAATGCTTACGGTCTTCTAAAATGCGAAAAAGGTGTCCATAGATTAGTGAGAATTTCGCCATTTGACGCAAATAAAAGAAGACACACTTCTTTCGCTTCTTTTTCAATCATTCCTGAATTTAAAGATGATATCGATATCAAGATAGATGATAAAGATTTGAGAGTAGATACTTATCGTAGTGGTGGTGCAGGGGGTCAAAACGTCAATAAAGTTGAGACAGCAGTTCGCATTACCCATCTCCCTACAGGTATTGTCACTCAATGTCAAATAGAAAGAAGCCAACTAGCTAATAAAGAATATGCGATGCGCATGCTCAAAGCTAAGCTTTATGAAAGAGAATTAGAACTCAAAAAGAAAAATTTAAACGCTATCGCGGGAGATAAGAAAAATATCGAGTGGGGCAATCAAATTCGCTCTTACGTCTTCTGTCCATATACTCTCGTAAAAGATAATAGAACGAATTATGAAGAGGCTGATGTCTATCGTGCCATGGATGGCGAAATTGATGGTTTCATCAATGCCATGTTAGAGAAAGAGGTTAAAGATAATGCTTAAAAAATATTTTGTCGACGCAAAAAACGACCTTTTATCTTTATTACCTCGTACGAAGAAAGAGGCAAAAAGGTTTTTATTTCACATTTTATTAATTATTTTAGGTAATTTTCTCCTAGCGTTTGGCACAGCTATATTTTTAGAGCCTTTAAACATCGTCGCTGGTGGGTTAAGCGGTATCGCGATGATCGTAAGTGAATATGCGGGGCCTTATTGGTTCGATATGACCGTTCTCATCGCTCAATGGGTGTTATTTTTCATCGGATTATTACTTTTAGGAGTAAAGTTCTCTTTTAACACTCTCGTGTCGACGATTGTCTATCCTTTTGCTTTGATGCTTTTTTATCGTGTACCTTGGTTTAATGAAGTCATCATCTCACAAATCGTGCCTATAAGTGAAAGTAGTGATGTAGGACGCATCATTCTTTGCGGTGTGTTTGGAGGTGTATTCGTCGGTGTTGGATGTGCACTCACTTTCTTAGGCAATGGCACGACTGGTGGAGTGGATATTTTAGCTTTTGTGGCTAATAAGTATTTAAAAATTAGACAATCTATCGCCTCTTTTATCATCGACGCCAGCATCATCATCGTCGGTATGTTCGTCATCCCAAATAACCTCGTGCAGGGGTTAGTCGGTATGATTAGTGCTTTCGTGACAGCGACTATGATAGAAGTCGTTTATATTCGTCTAAGACACACTTCTTTAATTGCTGAAATCATATCTAACAAATGGGAAGAGATTAATCGTTTCTTACAAGACGATATTGGAAGAGGAACAACACTAGTAACTGTTAAAGGTGGCTATAAGCAAGCTGAATATGTGCTCATCAAAGTCGTCTTTACACGTAGTGAACTAAACCAAGTAAAAGAAGGTATTGCACGTATCGATCCTCTCGCTTTTGTCACCTACACGCAGACGGATGCAGTATATGGTGAAGGTTTTGCTAAACATAGCAAGAAGAGAAGAAAAAATCGATGAACGATCAACATTTATTTAAAATCGAAGCGAATTATGCGCCGACCGGCGATCAACCAGAAGCTATTAAGGGCTTAGTTTCAGGTTTAAATGATGGGGTGCATCTACAAGTTCTTTTAGGTGCGACAGGAACTGGTAAAACTTTTACTATAGCTAATGTTATAGAAAAAGTACAAAAACCAACTTTAGTCATCGTACATAATAAGACGCTTGCTGGACAACTTTATGCGGAATTTAAGGAGCTTTTTCCGCATAATAGGGTTGAATATTTCGTCTCAAATTTTGATTTTTATCAACCAGAAGCCTATTTACCTAAGACTGATACGCATATTGATAAAACTGCACTTATGAATGAAGAGATTGAGATGCTTAGAACATCCGCAATCAATTCATTATTAGAAAGAAAAGACACTATCATCGTCGCTAGCGTCGCCTCGATTTACGGTTTAACGGACCCAGATGAATATCGCAATTTAGTTTTTTCTATAAGAGTGGGCGAAACACTTGACCAGAAAAAATTATTTTCATCTCTTATAGACGCTCAATACGTAAGAAATAATATGGAACTCAAACCGGGTACGTTCAGAGTGAGAGGAGATGTCATTGAAATCATGCCTCCGCACAGCGATGAATTTCTCATACGTATCGATACTTTTGGTGATGAAGTCGAAAGTATTCATAGTGTCGATCCATTAACTGGTCAAGTTAAAGAAAAACTAATTTCTTATTTCGTTTTTCCTGCCTATGAACACGCTTCAACGCGCGCAAGAATTAGACGCGCTTGCGATAGTATAAGTGCTGAACTTGAGGAGCGGCTCAAATATTTTGATGAACAAAACAAGCCGTTAGAAAAAGAAAGATTAGAATTACGCACGAGACAGGATATAGAGTCATTACGCGAATTTGGCATGTGTCCAGGCATCGAAAACTATTCGCGTCATATCGATGGTCGTAAGCCTGGCGAGAGACCGTTTTGCCTTTTAGACTATTTTCCAAAGGATTTCCTTCTCGTCGTCGATGAAAGCCATGTTACTTTTCCTCAACTTCGCGGCATGTATAATGGCGATCATTCTCGTAAAGTCACATTAGTGGACTACGGTTTTAGATTACCAAGTGCCCTAGATAATCGCCCATTATCGTTCGAAGAATTTGAAAAATTGATGCCTCAAACAATATGTACTTCTGCGACACCCGGCGATTACGAATTAAAAGAAGCAAGAGGACACATTATCGAACAAATCATACGCCCGACTGGATTGCTTGACCCATCTATTTCTCTTCGCCCAACATTAGGACAAATAGATGATTTAATTTATGAAATTAAAAAACGCACCGAAAGACAAGAACGTGTCATCGTTTGCACTTTGACGATTAAAATGGCTGAAGATTTGACCAAATATTTAAAAGAAAGAGATATTAAAACCGTCTATTTGCATAACGAAACAAAAACCTTAGAAAGAAGCCAAATCATTTACGAAGTTAGAAAAGGCAAATACGATGTGTTAGTTGGCATCAATTTATTAAGAGAAGGATTAGATTTGCCAGAAGTATCTTTGATTGCAATTTTAGATGCGGACAAAGAAGGTTTTTTAAGATCCACCCGCTCTCTCATACAAATTATTGGTCGTGCGGCGAGAAATGCGAATGGCGAAGTGATAATGTATGCTGATCATATGACGATGAGCATGAAAGAAGCCATCGATGAAACTAATAGAAGAAGAGAAAAACAAGCATCATATAATGACGAATATGGGATAGTTCCTCAAACGATAAAAAAAGAGATTTTCGCCCCGATACATTACTATGAAAAAGAAGAAGTGGATGTTGCTAAGAAGAAAGCTAAACTCACTAAGTCTGAACTAGATAGAGAAATAAGAAGGCTTGAAAAGGAAATGAGAGAAGCTGCTAAGGCTTATGATTTTGAAAAAGCGATTCAAATTCGTGATGTATTATTTGAATTAAAATCACAAAATTAAGACTTTTAATAAATTTTTTACAATTTAATGTACATAATATAAAAATAATTAACAAATTTCTTTTTCAATAAAATGTTTATTTACAAATATTTTTGTTTTATTATTTGTTTAGCGTCGATAATGACAAAGATTATATTTTAAGGAGTTATCATTATGAAAAAACTAGCCATCATTGGCGGTACTGGTCTATTAGGCCACCACACCGCTATGCTCGCCATTGAGCAAGGATTTGATGTCACATCTATTTCTATTGACGATGTCGATATCGAAGAAGATTTTAAAAAGAAAGTGCACATCAAAGTTTTAGATGTTTTTAAAGCTAGCGAAGAAGAAATTAAAGAAGCTTTAAAAGGCTTTGATTATATGATTTATTCTGTGGGACCAGATGATCGCGTCACCCCAAAGGCGCCCGCTGCCCCATTCTTCCGCCAACATTTAGTTGAAGATTGCGCTAAAGTATTTAGAGCAGCAAGAGATGCAGGAGTGAAAAAATCTGTCGTCTACAATTCTTATTTTGCTTATTTTGATCGTGAGATGCCTGAACTTAAACTTGCCGAACGCCACCCATACGTGAGAGCAAGAGTGGAACAAGCAAGAAAATTGAACGAAGAAAAAGGTAAGATGGAAGTAGTCGTGCTCGAACTTCCTTACATCTTCGGCACAGTTCATGGTCGCGAACCACTTTGGAAAGGAGTCTTCTTAGATCGTTTTATCAAAGGCAAGAAGATGATATTCTTCCCTAATGGTAAGACGACGATGACGACTGTCAAACATATTGCTGAATCTGGTGTCGGAGCGATTCTTTATGGTAAAGATGGTATGCGTTATCCTATCGGTGATGAAAATAAGTCGTACCATTACATGTTAGAGACGATGCTCGATGAATTATATAAAGGAACAGGTAAAAAACCTCATAAAGTACATAACGCTCCACGTTGTTTCATCGTCATGGGTGGAAAAGCGGTCATGAAGAGTGAACTTAAGAAAGGTTTAGAACCTGGTCTTGATTTTGGTTATGTCATGAAGGATATTATGACTCACGACGTCGTCGTTCCAGAAAAGGTCTTAGATGAAGTGGCTAAAGAACTACATCTTACACGTGGTGGATTGGATGAAGCGATAAGAGAAACAGTTCGTGCTTGTTATCCAAACGGTAGTTTCTTTGTCAACGATAAAAAATAATTAGTAATTTTATGTCAAAGTGTCTTTTATACGTTTTTTCTGGTACAGGGAATACGTTCCTTGCTGCTTCTTTCATCAAAGATGAACTAACTAAATTAGGTTATCAAGTCGATATTAAAAAGATGGAAGGAGATATAACTCCTATCAACATCGATGCATATGATTACGTCGGCATTGGTTTTCCTATCTACGGATTTAATCCTCCACAAGTAGTGATGAAATATGCAAAGCTCATCGAAAAAGCAAAAGAGAAGAAAAAATTGTTCATCTTCCGTACGAGCGGCGAACCTCTCATGTGGAATGATATTGCCGCGGCGAGATTAGTGAAAAGATTAAGAAAGAAAAATCTAGAACTCATCATCGATAAACATCTTCTCATGCCTTATAACATCATGTTCCGTTATAAGGATGAAGTAGCGAAGCAATTGTATTTATATTTAAAAGTTCTTTGTCAATTACTCGCTATTCAGATTGATAAAGAGGAAAAGGAAGAGATGAAATATTCTTGGTACAAAAGACCTTTATCTTTCGTCGCTAGATTAGTTTATGTCGTTCCTTACGTGAACGCACCAATCGCTCATGTGAACAAGAAAAAATGTACCAATTGTGAATTATGTATTAAAGCTTGCCCGACGAAAGCAATGCACCGTAACAAAAAAGGTAAGATTAAAATTAATCATCATTGCACTGTGTGTATGCGTTGTTCGATGTATTGTCCTAGCGATGCGGTACGTTTTGGCATCCTTTCTCATTGGCGAGTTAACGGACGATATGACTTTAAAAATTTAGAAGCAGATCCTAATGTTAATCCAAATTACATCAACAAAAAAACCAAAGGTTTCTTCAAATTATTTAGGAAGTATTTTAAAGAACAAAACGCCCTTTTAAGGGCGCATAATATTCCTTTACCTATCGAATATAAAGAAGAAGAGGTGTTATGAACGAAGTTCGGCTTTGTGCCTTTCTTCTTTAATGTTAGTGAGCATAATTGAAGTAGCACTAACATCGAAGAGTTCTGTAATTCCAATAAGAGCGGGCGTCTTCGGGACGCTCTTTTCTTTTTCCCAATTGAAGACGCTTTGATAAGGAATTTTTAAAAGAGTAGCGACTTCTTTTTGGGTGAGATTATGTACTTCTCTTAAATATTTAAAATTCTTTGCAAAGAGTTGCGATGAGAATGTTTTAAGTTCAGCGAGATCGTTTTCTTTTTTAGTTTCACATCTTAATAAAGAATCGACGTCCACTTTTAAAACTTTAGCCATCGGTATGAGAGAAGAACTAGATAAAGGTGATAAGCCTTTCTCATATTTTGAGATAGCTTGAACTGTATAATTTAAGGCATCAGCGACATCTTTTTGCGTGAGGCCTAATTCTTTACGTCGAAATTGAATGTATTCGTTTAATTTCATTTTTCGTCCTCTTGTTGCTCTATCTTAAATAAAGTAGGTCAATAAAGTCAAGTTAAAGGCTTGATGATGAACAATTTTCATCTCATTTGATAAATTATTTTATTCATTATGTTATCAATCTAAAAGATAGATAAAATAGATGAAAAACTATTCCATTTAAGCTTATAAAAGTCTAATCTTATTATATGGCAATAGCAGGTGTCTCCAATTTATCATTAGTGGATTTCGATGGTTATCTAACTTATACCATCTTTTTTAGCGGCTGTAATATGCGTTGTCCTTTTTGTCACAATTCCATCATCGTCTTAAACAACTTTAAAGATGATGAATTATCTTTTTCATCCATCATTGAAGATTTAAAAACACGCATTAATAAAATTGATGCAGTTTGTTTTAGCGGTGGTGAACCTACTTTAGATCCCAGACTAAAACAATTTATAGTCGAGGTAAAAAAATTAGGATTCCTCGTCAAATTAGACACGAACGGAACAAGACCAGAAGTAGTTGAAGATTTATTAAAGAATAATCTAATTGATTATATAGCAATGGATATTAAATCTAGTTTCAAAAAATATTCTATCGCAACGGGAGTAGAGAATGATTTAAATCTTATACGTCGTAGCGTTAATCTCATCAAATCTTCCGGCGTTCAATATGAATTTAGAACCACTCTCGTGGATGAATTACACGATGTAGAAACGTTAGTGGAGATGATCGAAAATATTAAACCATTTCCTAAATTAGTGTTCCAACAATTTGTAGATAGGGGCACTTGCATCAAAAAAGGGCTTCATCCCTTCCCTTATGAAAAAATATTAGAAGTGAAGAGAAGATACCCTGATTTAAATATTGAAACTAGAGGCTACGATTCCAAAGAATCAAGATAATCGTTTATATAGAAACTAGCAATAGAACTATCGCTTACAGCAGTCGTCACTTGGCGCACATTTTTTTGACGCGTATCACCACTTGCAAAAAGGCCAGGTGTCTTAGACATCATCTTCTCATCGACGAGCAAAAAGCCCTTATCATCTAAATCGATTAAATTTTTAAAATTGTCGTTATGTGGTTCTTGTCCGACAGCGATGAAAATGCCTTTTGCTTTAAATGATTTAAGTTCATGCGTCTTCGTATTTTCAAAAATTGCTTCTTCAAAATCTGGTTCGCCTTTTAATTGTTTAAGGCAGTAATTATAAAACACCTCGACATTAGTTTTAGCGTTCAATCTCTTGATGAGAGAAAGGTCAGCAAATAATTTATCAAAAAGCGCAACTAAATACACCTTTTTAGACGTATTAGCGAGCATGTTCGCATATTGTAAAGCCGTATTAGCGTCACCGACGACGATGACATCTTCATTTGCGTAAAACGCTCCATCACACGTCGCACAGTAAGAAAGACCACGGCCAACATATTCGTCTTCTTTAGGAACGCCAATTTTACGATGACTTACCCCGTTAGCGATGAGCACCGCTTTTGCGGTGTGGGTATCGCAATCTGTGCGAACGTAAAATGTATTACCTTGTTTATCAATAGATAAAGCATCCTCTAATTCGAGATTTGCACCCATATCGCTCACTTGTTCGAATAAGCGATCGATAAATTCCATACCAGAAATTTCTTTGATACTTGGAAGATTTTCTACACGTGGCGATTTAGCGATTTGTCCACCCAAAGATTCTTTCTCTAAGATGAGAACACTTCGATCGTTACGCAGTAAGTTTAAGGCGGCGTTCAGTCCGCTAGGACCGGCACCGATGATGATGACATCTACATTCATAAAAGTTAATTCTTCTTAGAATCGATGTAACCTTTGATGTTACTCGCGTTTTGATAATATGTATAACCTTCGCCATTTGGTACGAGTAAGGTCGGTGCTTGTTTGATGTTAAACGCTAATGTTTTTTCTTTTTCATCTTCCGCATCAATAATGGTGTAAGGAATATGGTTCTTATCGAGCATCATTTTGACGAGTTTACAATTTGGACATGTTTTCGTAGTGAAGAGGAGAAGAGATTTGTTTTCATCTAAGACAGGGTTTTTGATATAGTTATCGTTCGTTTCTTCACATCTTTCAATTTTAAGATTTCTTACTGAATCTGGGGTGACGTGATAAGTCTTCCTATCTTTAAATTCTTGTACCTTACCATCGTTCCAATTTTGGACAGGACGATAATAACCAGTGATACGAGAATAAACTTCAGTCTTTTCATGACAATGAGGACATTCATACACTTCGCCGGTAATATAGCCGTGTTTTTTACAAACGGAATAAGTAGGAGAAATAGTGTAATAAGGCAATTTGTAATTATGTGCAATTTTCCTCACCAAATTTTTCGTCGCTTGCCAAGAAGGCATTTTCTCACCAAGGAAAGTATGGAAAACTGTACCAGAAGTATAAAGAGGTTGCAGTTTATCTTGAATGTCTAGTGCTTTAAAGATGTCATCAGTAAATCCAACAGGAAGATGGGAACTATTCGTATAGTACGGTGTGTGATCATCATCTGTCGCAGTGATGATATCTGGATAAAGTTTCTTATCGTGTTTAGCGAGACGATAGGCTGTAGATTCAGCTGGTGTCGCTTCAAGGTTATAAAGATCACCATATTCTTCTTGATAATCTTTTAATTTTTCTCTCATAAAATTAAGCGTCTTCACAGCGAAATCTTGTGCTTCTTCATGTGTTAGATCACATCTTAACCATCTCGCATTTAAACACGCTTCGTTCATGCCCACTAAGCCGATAGTGGAGAAGTGGTTTTCAAAAGAACCTAAGTAACGTTTGGTGTAAGGATATAAGCCAGCATTTAGTAATTTAGTAATCGTATCGCGTTTAATTTTCAATGATCTCGCGCTTAAATTCATGAGTTTAGTGAGTCGATCATAAAAATCTTGTTCGTCCGTTGCAAGATAAGCAATACGAGGTAAATTGATAGTGACGACACCGACGGAACCAGTGCTTTCGCCGCTTCCGAAGAAACCGCCTGATTTACGCCTTAATTCCCTTAAATCGAGTCTAAGACGGCAGCACATCGAGCGCACATCGCTCGGTTCCATATCTGAATTGATGTAATTTGAGAAATATGGAGTGCCATATTTAGCAGTCATCTCGAATAATAATTTGTTATTTTCTGTATCGGACCAATCAAAATCTCTCGTGATGGAATAAGTAGGAATTGGATATTGGAAACCGCGACCATTTGCGTCACCTTCGATCATAATTTCGATGAAAGCTTTGTTAATCATATCCATTTCTTTCTTACAATCACCATAGGTGAAGTCGCATTCTTTACCACCGACGATAGCAGGTAAGTTTTTCATATCATTTGGTACGACCCAGTCTAAAGTGATATTGGAAAATGGTGCTTGTGTACCCCATCTAGAAGGAGTGTTCACACCATAGACGAATGATTGAATACATTGTTTTACTTCTTTATAAGTAAGATTATCTTTTTTCACAAATGGCGCTAGATAAGTGTCGAAGCTAGAGAATGCTTGAGCGCCAGCCCATTCGTTTTGCATGATGCCTAAGAAATTGACCATTTGGTTGCATAAAGTAGAAAGGTGGGATGCAGGACTAGAAGTAATTTTGCCTGGTACGCCTCCTAAACCTTCTTGTATGAGTTGTTTTAAAGACCATCCAGCACAGTAACCACTTAACATAGATAAGTCGTGGATGTGGATAGCGCCACTTCTATGAGCTTGTTCAATTTCTGAATCATAAATTTCACTAAGCCAATAGTTCGCCGTCATCGCGCCAGAGTTAGAGAGGATGAGACCGCCGACAGAATAAGTAACAGTACTATTTTCTTTAACGCGCCAGTCGTTAATTTTTAAATAATTGTTTACGGTAGCAGCGTAATCTAACTCTGTATTTTTAATTTGTCTAAGTGATTCATGTCTTTTACGATAGACGATGTATGATTTAGCGATGTCGATGTAGCCACCTTGTATGAGTGCGATTTCTACTGCATCTTGGATGTCTTCGACATCGATTGTATCTTCTTTAATTTTGCTATTAAAAATAGCAGTCGTATTGAGCGATAACAGATTTAAAATGTTATCGTCATAATATTTATTTTCGGCTTTAAACGCTCTTTCGATTGCGTTTTTAATTTTGTTCAGATCGAAGTCGACGATTGAACCATCTCTTTTTCTTACTCTGATCATATTTCCTCCATTATTCATTAAAAAAAGATTGCGTCATCATTGCTCAATGTTGAGCCATTTCGTATCACATATTTTATATAGATAAAAAGATGAAAAAAAGCCTTTTACTCAAAATATTTTGACTTTCGAAAAAGCCCCCATTTTAAGTAGATAATTAGTAGATTACAAATCGTCTATTGAATGAAATTTTACTTGTAATTGATTAACATCAATGTTGACGATAGCGTAACTCCCTCTATTCCCGTCTCTTGGATAATCTAACGATCCTGGATTGATGAAGTAGATACCATCGTGATAGCGATAATCTTTTTTGTGAGTATGGCCACTTATGACAACCTTGATATTTTTCTCATATAAATCATTTAAAGAATACTGTAAGATGTGACGCATGATGAGGTTACCTATAGGTGTATTGAACACAAGTTCTTTAGGAAAAGATGATAAATAATCCCTATTACCTTTTACGCTTTGAAAAGGAAATAATTCATCAGGCGACCGCTCGCTGTCGCCAGCGTGAAGATATAAGTCCATGTCTGGATATTTTTTCAATAATTTTGATAGATTATCTAGTTCATAATGTGTATCGCTAACGACTAAAATTTTCATAAAACGTATTTTAACATATTTTAATTTATAAATAAATTACATTAAATTTTTAGCACTCTCACTTGACAAGTGCTAATTTTTCTTCTAAAATACGCTTAGTCATTTGAAATGGAGGTGATTAGTTTATGGAACAACCAATCGATTATTCAAAAGACGAAAAAGTATTAGAAAAATTTGGTCGTAATATTACAGAACAAGTTAGACTAGGCAAAGTCGATCCAGTCATCGGTCGTAATGATGAAATTCGTAAAATTGTCGAAATTTTAGCACGCAAAACGAAAAATAATGTCATCCTCATCGGTGAGCCTGGTGTCGGTAAGACTGCCATCTTGGAAGGTTTAGCGGAAAGAATTGTTAAAAATGATGTGCCCGATTCTTTAAAAAATAAAGAAATATTTGAATTAGATATGGGTGCACTTGTCGCAGGGGCGAAGTATCGTGGTGAATTCGAAGAAAGATTAAAAGCTGTGCTCAATAAAATCAAGGCTAGCGAAGGAAAAATTATTCTTTTTATCGATGAAATTCACCTCATCGTCGGTGCTGGTAGAACAGATGGCGCTTTAGACGCTTCTAATATGCTTAAACCAATGCTAGCGAGAGGCGAAATTGATTGTATCGGAGCGACTACTCTCAATGAATATCGCGAATACATCGAAAAAGATCGCGCTTTGGAACGTAGGTTTCAACCAGTCATGATCAATGAACCGACTGTCGAAGATACGATATCTATTTTGCGTGGCCTAAAAGAAAGATTTGAGACATATCATGGTGTAACTATTTTAGATAACGCTCTCGTCGCTGCTGCTACTTTATCTAATAGATACATCACTAATAGATTCTTACCTGATAAAGCTATCGATTTAGTGGACGAAGCTTGTGCTTCTATCAAAGTAGAGATTGAATCGATGCCGACTGAACTAGATGAATGTTTAAGACGCATTAGACGTTTAGAAATTGAACGTGCCGCGTTACAAAAAGAAAGTGATGAATCATCTAAAAAAAGACTTGCTAAGTTAAATGATGAGTTAGAAGAAGAAAATAAGACTTGCCATGAATTAGAAAGTCAATGGTCGAAAGAAAAGAAAGATATCGAAGAAGCAAAAAATATTAAAAAAGAAATTGAAAAAGCTAAATTCGATCTCGATAAATTTCTTTCGAAAGGTGATTATGTAAAAGCTAGTGAATTACAATATGAAAAAATTCCTAATTTAGAGAAAAAATTACAAAGTTTAGAAAAGAAAGATAGTGATCATCGTCGCTTGCTTTCTGAAGTCGTGGATGAAGAAGAAATTGCTCGTATCGTCTCCAAGATGACTAATATCCCAGTCTCTAGAATTTCTAAAGGTGATAAAGAAAAAGTTTTAGATCTAGAAAACATCTTGAAGAAACGAGTCAAAGGACAAGACGAGGCTATCAAATTAGTGAGTGACGCAATCATTAGACAGCGTGCTGGCATTAAAGATCAAAATCGTCCTATTGGTTCATTTCTCTTCTTAGGCCCAACTGGCGTTGGTAAGACAGAAGTGGCTAGAACGCTTGCCGAGGCTTTATTTGATAGTGAACATCACATCATCCGTATCGATATGAGTGAATATATGGAAAAGTTTAGTGTCTCGCGTCTCATCGGCGCCCCACCGGGTTACGTCGGTTATGAAGAAGGTGGACAACTAACTGAAAAAGTCCGTCGAAATCCGTATAGTATCGTTCTTTTTGACGAAATTGAAAAAGCTCATCCTGAAGTATTTAATCTTTTGTTACAAGTGTTAGATGAAGGAAGACTTACTGATTCACAAGGTCGTCTCGTAGATTTTAAAAATACAGTCATCATCATGACTTCGAATTTAGGTAGTGAATATTTATTGCATGGTGAAGTCGATAAAGTCGATCAATTATTACATGCGACATTTAGACCTGAATTCTTAAATCGTATAGATGAAATCGTCTACTTCCATCCTCTTGATAAAGAGACGCAGCTTCTCGTCGTCGAAAAGATGTTAAGTGAATTAGATGAAAGATTAAAAGAAATCTATTATTCGTTTACTTTCACTGAGAAGGCAAAAAGAAAAATTTTAGACGATGCTTATTCACCAGATTTTGGTGCGAGACCGATTAAGCGTTACATTCAAAATGAAATCGAAACTTTATTAGCGAAGAAAATCATGGCGAATGAAGTAGATACAAAACACGCTTATATCGTCGATGTGGAAGACGATAAATTCATAATTAAAACAAAATAAAGACGTGAAGTGGTAATAGTGAACTGTTACCACTTTTTTCTTTTTTGTCATTGTTAATATTAGTACTAGTTCTATAAAATAGAAGTATGAAAAAGAGATTTTTACTTATAAGCGTACTATTAATACCTCTTACTGGGTGCGATTTTATAAACGATATTATCAATCCTCCAGACCCTCCAAATCCACCTGAACCTCCTATCGTCGATGGTGATGAATTAAAAATTATCGCTCTTGAGATGAAAGGACGATATGGTGATAGTTTCTTAGTACAATATAACAATTTCGATATGTTAGTGGATGCTGGAACAGAAAGTGATGAAGAAACTGTTAAAGCTGCATTAGATAAATACGTAGTGGATAAGACGATAGACATCGTCATGCTCTCACATTTTCATAGTGACCACATCGGAGCGATGCAAGACGTTTCGTTTTTTAAGGATATAAATATGAATATTGATATGTTCATCGATCCGAACACGAAACCGACTTCTAAGACTGCGGAAAATTATGTCGCTATGCGAGATAGTTTTATTGATGAGGGCAGTAAATATATTACGTATTACGACCTAATAAATGATGCACAATATGGTAGAAAAATTACAATCGATGAAGAAGCTAATATTTATTTAGAATTTTTTGATACTGGAGAAGTAGCGACACCATTAGAAGAGGTGAGCGATCTCAACGCTTCTAGCATCGCCTGCGTTTTAAATTACAATAACGCAAAAGTGTTCATGGCGGGCGACCTTCCTAGTGCAGAGGAAACAAAACTCATCGAAAGCATGGATAAAAGTGAAAAGGAATATTTTAAAGAGACAAATTTTGTTCTTTATAAAACTTGTCATCATGGTTCAAAAACATCGAATGGTGATGAATTATTGACTTATGTTAAACCAGATATGATATTTACTATGTCTGGTATTCTTTCTAGCAACCAAGAAAACGCCCCGTTAGAAGATCAACACCCTTATATTGAAGCCGTTGAGCGTATGAGTAAATATTGTACTTCTATATATTGGAGTTCGATCAATGGTGAGTCGACATTTACTTCTAAAGGTGATGCTTTTGCTTTTACTTCGTTAGGTAGAACAGTCGATTACTATGTCGATGGTGAAATAGTAAATAGAGAAGAAGAAAAAGATATTTCCTTTCTCGATAGTGCGTGGTACAAATCATTAAAAACGAATATTTAATATCATATTTTTCAAGAATTTGTGAAAAAAATACAAAAAATATAAAAATATATTTGAAATAGGCTCTTATTTTTGTGTATTTTATTAATGAGGAGGAAACATATGCTCATTCAATTCTCTTTTGCAAACTTTAAATCATTTCGCGACGAAGCTACATTAAATTTGCTTGCAAATAATTTTAAGGAACATCAAGATTCCGTCATCTTAGAAGATGGAGAACGAGTTCTCCCATCAGTGGCTATTTTTGGTGCAAACGCCTCTGGTAAGAGCGCTGTTCTTGAAGCATTATCTGTGGCAATAGATTTAGTGAGAACTTCCAACATCCACCAAATAGGGGATTCTTATAATCGCCTCGTTCCTTTTTTATTTGATGACAAGCACGTTAATGAGCCATCCTCGTTCGAATTTGTTTTCATGAAAAATGGTCGCAAATATGAATATGGTTTTAAAGCGACAAATAAACAAATCTTTGAAGAATATTTATATGTTTATAAAACACAAAAACCCTCTTTAATTTTTGAAAGAAAAAACACCAATGAATATGTTTTTAGAGAAAATACTCGCGATGAACTAGGACCTATAGTTGCTAGAACATCTGAAAATAAACTTTTCTTATCTACTGCTACTGCGTGGAATGCAAAATCCACTTTAGAAGCGTTTGAATATTTTAAAAATGATATAGGAATATACGAGAATAATTATTTTGATTTAAATTATTTAGCAAATCAGTTAGATAAGAATGAGGATTTAGGTCTAAATGAATTCATCATCAGATTTTTAAATGAAGCTGACATCAATATTTCTAACTATACATATGAAGTTGACAATGCAGATGACAACTTCAAAGCAGATGTCATGCGTCGATTTAACTTAACCCCAAAAGCAGTAGAAGGTTTAAAACGATTTAGAATTATTACTCAACACAAGATTAAAACAGATGAAAATACAGTCGAATTCCCATTAAATTTCTTATTTGAATCAAATGGTACAAAAAAAATATTATGTTATGCACCTTTGATTTACGATGCTTTGATAAATGGTAAAACTATAGTCATCGACGAAATGGATAATGGATTACATCACGAGATGATGAAATATATTTTAAATCTTTTTAATGACCCCACCATTAATAAAAAAGGTGCGCAGTTAATTTTTAATTCACATAACATTTTGTTGCTCAATCTAGATTATTTTAGACGCGACCAAATATATTTTGCTGAAAAGGACTTTAATTTAGGAACATCTTCACTTTATTCGTTGGACGAATTTAGCGTTAGATTAGATGACAATGTTTTAAAAAAATACTTAGAAGGTCGTTTTGGAGCGATGCCGAATATCGATTCATGAAAGAAATTAGAAGTAGGCAGAAAAAAAGAAGAATTAATTTTCGAGAGGAAAGAAAACTAATTCTTTTAGGTGTGGAAGGAAAAAATAGAAGCGAGTTTTTATATTTTAAGAACTTTAATTCTTTGCAAAATAGATACCGTATTAAAAAAGTTTTTGGAAACAACACGCACCTTCAAGGCATTATGAATGAGATGAAAACTTACATTAAAAATAATGGTTTGTCGGATGGAGATTTGCTTTATTGTCTTTTTGATATGGATTTTGATAAAAATAAAATGAAAAACATTCAAAAAATAATCAAAGAGAATAAGTTACCTATAAGATTTCTTCCTTCTAATCCATGTTTCGAAGTATTTTTATTGTTCCACTTTATGTTTACTACGAAACAATTTGAGAACTTTGGACAGTTGGAACGCGAATTAAAAAAACACCTTCCAAATTATAGAAAAGGTGAAAATTATTTTGAATTATTAGAACCTTTGGCAGATGTATGCATTAAAAATTGTGATAAAGTTTTACTACATCACAATGCATGTGAACATGATTTTTGTGATATGAATCCAAGCACTAATGCACACGAATTAGTGAAAATTTTAAAAAACATCAAATGACATTGATAGGTATTACTTCTAATGCGAGCATGATCATGAATCCGATGATAAACGACCATAATCCATAATGTATAGCAGCACCTTTTCTCGCTTCTGGCAATAATTCGTCCACAGTGACGTAAATCATTGCCCCGCTAGCGAAACTTAATAACCAGGGCAACAATGGTTCGATGTAAAACGCTAAAAACAAACCTACTATAGCGAATATTGGTTCGACGATACCAGTCGCTAAAGCTAAAAGAAACGCTTTAGATTTTTTCATACCGTTCGCGTATAAAGGTACGGCGACAGCAAACGATTCAGGAATGTTTTGAATAGTGATGCCAATTGCTAAAGATAAAGCCGCCATCGCAGTAGTGAGGCTTGGGTTTGCTAATGCTAGACCGCAGGCAAAACCGACGGCTAAGCCTTCTGGAATATTATGGATGAGAACAGCAAAAAATAATTTGGTGTGTTTGCCTAATTTGTTCGTCTTAATACCTTCTTCCTCACTGCCTTCGTGGTGCAAATGTGGAACGATTTTATCTATCGCATAAAGGATGATACATCCGATGAAAAATCCGATGAGAACAGGGACGTATGGGAACGATGCATAGGTAGATGAGTTTTGAGCTTCTTCAATCGAAGGGATGAGCAAGCCAAATATACCCGCTGCAATCATGATGCCGCTTGCGAAACCTAAAACGAGATTATTCATCTTATCAGATAAATCTTTTTTAAAGAAAAACACTAGAGCGGATCCGATTGCTGATCCTCCAAAAATGATGCAAATAGATATGATTGATGAAGTTAATGCGTCCATATGTCTATTATGATATGGACGAGAAAAGCAAATACAAGCGAAATGATAAAGATTTTTATGCATTTTTGAAGTAATTATTTACTTCTTTAGTTATAATGGTATCGATGAAAGAAAAGCGAGGTATTTAAAATTATGCATTGTGTAAGAAAAGTAAATGAATCATTAACTTGGGTTGGCGCGGACGATAGAAAAATTCATATCTTCGAAGGAATTTATCCTTTAAAAAGAGGTATGTCCTATAATTCTTACCTTTTAAAAGATGAAAAAACAGTATTGTTAGATACAGTTGATAAAGCGTGTTTAGAAACATTTTTAGAAAACGTTGAATTCGCTCTCGCGGGAAGAAAATTAGATTATGTCATTGTCCATCACATGGAACCAGATCATTCATCAACTCTGAAAACATTACTCGATTACCATAAAGAAGCCACTATTGTATGTAATCAAAAGATTTTAAATATGATTCATCAATTTTTTGGTAAAGATTTAGACGCTAAAGTTCATCTCGTCAATGAAGGCGATACTTTAAATGTTGGCGAACATACCTTTACATTTGTGAACGCTCCAATGGTGCATTGGCCAGAAGTGATGATGAGTTATGAAATGAAAGATAAAATTCTCTTTAGTGCTGATGCTTTTGGGACATTCGGCGCACTAAATGGCCATCTATTTAATGACGAAGTGGATTTCTTTAATGATTATTTAGATGAAGCGAGAAGATATTATACGAATATCGTCGGTAAGTATGGTCCACAAGTACAAGCAGTGTTAAAAAAAGCTAGTGGTTTAGATATTAAATTAATTTGTCCGCTTCATGGTTTCGTCTGGCGTAATGATTTTGCTAAAATTATCGAAAAATATAATTTATGGAGTACATATACACCAGAAGAAAAAGGTGTTCTCATCGCTTATAGTTCAGTTTATGGTCACACGGAAAATGCGATGAACATTTTAGCGTGTCAACTCGTCAAAAGAGGCGTAAAGGTCGACGTCTACGATTTGTCTTTAACTGATGTATCTGTCGTCGTGAGCAATGCTTTTAAATATTCTCATATCGTCTTAGGGTCGACGACTTACAATATGGGTATCTTTTTACTCATGCACAATTTATTGCACGATTTACAAGCACATAATTTATCTTCTAGGACAATAGCGATCGTCGAGAATGGTAGTTGGGCTCCGCAAGCTGGCAAACTCATGAAAGAAGAAGTGAATAAGATGAAAAATATGACCATATTAGAAGAAGATGTCACTATTAAATCTAGTGTCGATGAAGATAGTTATTTAAAATTAATCGCTCTTGCTGACGCAATTAAAAAAAGTCTTGAATAAATTGTTAATTAATAAGTGACGATAAAAATTTTCATTAATTCTTTAACTAAATCATACACGCGTGTATAGTAATTATTTAAAATCTTAATAAATTAACGCGTGTTTTTTTATCTTTTCTCGTTTTAAAAATTTCTTAAAAAAAGTATTGCATTGTGATAAGAAAGTGAATATCTTTACTAAATAAGTAATGGAAAGGAGAAAATTATGCATTTGAAGAAATTTATTCTATTACCAATGTGTGCTCTTGTCCTTGCTGGTTGTGCTCCTACGGTCATTCCTCCCGAAGACGTAGAAATTAACGCGTCGACGACGACTCTAGAAATTGGAGATACTCTCCAACTCACGTCGACTGTTACACCAGAAGGCGCAGACGCTACACTCACATGGGCGACAAGTGATGCAGAAGTTGCTACCGTAAGCGATGCAGGTCTCGTAACTGCAGTCGGTGTCGGCACAGTCGACATCACTTTAGTTGCTACAAGTGAAGAGACAGTTTTAAAGGATGAAGTTACCTTAACTGTCAATCCTGATGTAGAGGCTGTGTTAGCAAGCATCGCTAATGAAATTGCTGTCACTGGTACATCTACTCTCGTCTCTCCAGATTATGGTGCTTTAGGTTCTTTTGACTTCAATACATATCTAAATGTTAATGAAGGCAATGAACAATGGTACTATTCTTCTGAAGGTTCTGTTTATAGCTATTTTGCTAATGAAGAAGGTTACCTCGTCGATTATGTTCTCGATAATCATAACGAAGTTTCTGAAATTCAATACACCTCTGATGGCGAGCCAGTCTTAGCAGATGACTATATTGCTTATTCTTTCAACACTATTACCGCTGATGAAGTTACATTGACGAGTCCAACTCAATTAGATGTAGCTATCGGTGCAGAACATGGTGCTGTCGAATTAGCATCCGAATTATCTGGTTACATCGCTGATGTCACCGATACTGTTACTATCAAATTAAACAAAGATGGTAGTGTCGCTTCTCTTACCGTCGTCGGTTCTGGTATCGTTGAACTTGAACTCGAAGATGGCACGACCGCCAACGCTAACTACACCAATACCGTAGTTGCAAACGTGACGACGAAAGAAGCTATCGGTGCTCCTCGTAGAGATCCTAATCCAGCAATTACTGGTGATGATGCTGCTATCGTCAATTCATTCCTCACCGGATTAGAAAACGAAAATTACACCTTAGACATCGTTGATGGCGGTGAATCTATGGGTGAAGTTATCGTCACTCCTGAAGGCATTGCTATGCCAGAGGCCACTTATGCTTTAGTTGAAGGACAAGGCGTATTCCAAGTCACAGTGGACGAAGAAGCAAATACGATTACTGCTAATAGTAAATCGCCTCTTGCTCCAGCTATCTCTGATATGCTCAATCCAGTCGACTTCTCTGCTGACTTATTCACTCCATTAGGTAATGGTGTCTATAGTTTAGCTGGTGGTTTAACTGATAATCTTTTGCTCGGTCTTGACCCCGCATTAGCGTTCATCGGTTCTTATTACATGATCATGAATATTAGTTCTGTCGAAGTTGTTCTAACAACTGAAGGAACGACCGTTACTGGTGCAACCTTATCCTATGAGTATGATTACTACGGTTTTGGACTTATAATTGGTGAATTAACTATCAATATCTCTAACATTGGTTCTTCCGTCTTCCCATACGCAGATGCAACGTTTGTCGAATACGCTCCTGAAGCTTGGAGTGAAGTTAGTGGTCAAACTGGTTGGTATGATTCCGCAGTCACTTACTTAGGTGAAGATGTTGATAATGTGCCATTCATCGCTGCTGATTGGTTCGGCTATGCAGATACTATTTATTATGAATTTGGTGTCCAAGCATCCTTTGAAACGTTAGCAGAAGCAGAAGCTCTATCTAATGAATACATCGAAGTTCTTGGAGCTGCTGGTTGGACAATTGTTCCTGACATTACAGATGGTTATGGCGCAAGCGTCTATTCTAATGGCGTAAGCACAATTTATGTCTCTACTAGTGCTTGGGAAGCAAGCAGTGGTGAATTTGTCTGTGATATCATCTTCTGGGCATCAGAAGATTTAATTCCTGCTACTATGTGGAGTGAAGTTGATGCCGAATGGGCAGCCTCTGTCAATGAAGCATTAGGCGGAAATATCGATTCTGTTCCGTTCATCGATTTAGATTGGACAGTGTATAATGACTCATACTATGGCATGTTAGCCGAGAGTGCATATCTAGATTCTTTTGAGACAGCAGAAGCTCTAGCTGCTGAAATGGTCGATGCTTTAACTACTGCTGGATGGTCATTAGATGAAGGTCTTGAAGATTCTAATGGGTATCAAGTCTATACTTTGCCAGGTAATCCAATCGCAGTAGCTGTTAATCCAGTTAATGTATTCGATGTATACTACTACGTTGAAGTAGTATTCTCTGCCTATAGTGACGCAACTGTGCCAACAGTCGCAACAACTTGGTCTGAATACGATGCTGATTTTGCTGCCGCAATGGAAACAGCCGGTATTGATGTTGATGTCGTACCTTTCTTAGATGCCGAATGGGCATGTGATAGTTCTACAACCTCCGCTTATTTCTATGGTACTGAAGCGGAAGCAACAGAAATGCATACTACTTATGTTGCTCTTTTAACTGAAGCAGGTTGGACGACTGATGGTGCGACAGATGCTAATGGTGCTACAATCTACACTAATCCTGATACGAATGTCACCATCGCAGTTCAATTAGATGTAAGAACTGCTTCCGTTGCATATGTCAATTTATTCTTTGGCGTAGCAGCTGGTGAATAATAGAAGTATCTACATTAATTAACTAAATTAAAGGAATCTTGTTCGTGTTTAACAGGGTTCCTTTTTTAATATTCGATAAAACCCATGTTAATAAAACAATATTATTAATTTTATTCGATAAGATCGATATGTATGGTGCGTTTAGATTGTGAGGAAGACTATGGTTTCATAACGAAGGTATCGATTAAAAAATGACACGATTTATTAAAAAATGAGTACTGCTTTAAGAAAATATTTTTTATCTATAGTGCAACGTGCTAATTTTAATCATCTTAAAAAATAAATACTAGTTCCAGCCACAAATGAACTTCTAAAACCTGGGAAATTCCGGTAAAAGTACCTGGGAAATTCCGGTAAAAGTACCTAGGAAATTCCGATTTTTGTTGTATCTAAGAATAAATTTGCTAAAATGAAATTGTAAATATGAAATATATCAAAAGAATAATTGACAAAGATTTAGATTTAAGAGAAAAAGCTTTTGGAGCAATAAATATTTTAGGTCCAAAAGGTTCTGGTAAGACAAGAACTGCAAAAGAGAGATGTTCTTATACAATTGAATTTGAGGACGAGTCGCGCAGGAATTCATACCTTCTTTTAGCCGACTCAAACATTAATGCTTTTTTGAATTTTCCTCGTCCTACGCTATTTGATGAATGGCAAGATGCTCCGAAAATATGGGGGCTTGTTCGCTTAGCGTGCGACAATGAAGATTGTTTTGGACAGTTTTATCTTACTGGTTCTTCTTCAAAAAAAGTTAATACCGCACATACTGGTACAACTAGAATCTCAACGGTTACAATGTACCCTATGTCATTGTATGAAACCAGTGATTCGAATGGAAAAGTATCACTAAAGGAATTGTTTGATAATCCTAATTTGGCAATAGATGGGATAACAAGTGATGTAGATATCAACAGATTGATATTTGTTGCCTGTAGAGGTGGATGGCCTCGCACTATGGCGATTCAAAATGACGAGGCTAAACTTCTTATCGCTCGCGATTATTTTAAGCAAATATGCGAAAAAGATATTTGTTCGCTTGATAATAAAAAGAGGAATCCAGAAATTGTTAATGCTATTTTAAAGTCATACGCAAGAAATATAGGTACACTTGCGAAAAAGAATGTTATTTACAATGATGTCGTTGCAAATTACAAAATTAGCGAAGAAACTTTTGATGAATACGTCGATAAATTGAAAGAGCTATTTGTTATTGCTGATGTTGATGCGTGGAATCCAGAAATAAGAAGTAAAAAAGCAATAAGGATGCCGAAAAAAAGAATATTTATCGATCCTTCAATCGCGTCTGCAGCTTTAGGAATATCGCCTAATTATTATTTTAAAGATTTTGATTTATTTGGCCATGTATTTGAAAGTTTAGTATATCGAGATTTATTAGTTTATTCTTCTTCACTTGGTGGCACTATAAAGCATTATCACGATGCCTATAATCTGGAAATAGATTGGGTTGTTACCTTATCAGATGGTCGGTACGCTCTTGTGGAAGTTAAATTGGGTAGCAAACGAATTGATGAAGGCATAAACAACTTATTAAAATTTAAAGAATTAGTAGTTGAAAACAATAAAGACAAAAATAAACTACCAATTCGAGAACCAGATTTGATGATTATTATTACTACTGGTGATATTTGTTATACAAAAAATGATGTTAAAATTATTCCAATAACTTGTTTAAAAGATTAACGAATACGTTTTAATGATTTATTTGGCGAAATTTGCTAGTTTACACTAGAAAGAAAAGAATGTATTATATGTAACGTTATCGAAAGAAAGGGGTCGAAAGATTCATGGCATGGTATGACATCATCTTCTTAATCGTCGGAGTCATCGCTATCATCCTATCGCTCATGCAAGGTGGCAAATCACAAGGCGCATCTGGTGCGATTACTGGCGGTGGTCTTAATATTTTCGTGAAGACGAAAGAAAGAGGTGCAGAAAAAGTGATTTCCATCCTCACCCTCATCGTCGATATCGCCTTCATGACTATCGCTATATTGATCAATGCGATGGCTGCGTAATTAATTAAACTAAATTGAATTTATGAAACAAGATCTAATCGGTCTTGTTTTTTTATTATTTAAGCAAAATTATTTATCTAAATTGATAAATATCTCTTTTAAGGTTAACTCGATACTATATAATTATTAAGTATGGATTTATTAACTATTAAAGACTACGTCAAATTGAGAAAAGAAGAGTTGAAGATTAAAATCGCTTCTTTGAAGCGTGCACCAAAACTCGCTATCGTGCAAGTGAATGATGATGTAGCTTCTAATTCTTACGTGAAAGGTAAATTGAAAGACGCGAGTGAATTAGGAATAGAAGCAATCCTTATTAAACTTGACGAAAAGACTAGTCAAGATGAATTATTAGCTAAAGTCGAGCAATTGAACGAAGATATTTCAATCGATGGTATCATCGTCCAATTGCCTTTACCGAAACATATTAGCGAACAAGAAGTGAAAAAAATAATCGACCCAAAAAAAGATGTCGATGGTTTTCATCCTTTATCATCTTTTGAAGCGTGTACTCCTAAAGGTATAGTTTCTTATTTAACTTATTTAGGTTTTGAATTTAGTGGTAAAAATGCGGTCATCATTGGGAGAAGCAATATCGTCGGTCGGCCTTTAGCGAAGATGCTTTTAGATAGGAGCATGAATGTAACTGTCCTCCATTCTAAAACGAAATTAGAAGATAGAGATCGTTTTCTAAAACACGCTCAGCTCATCGTCGTTGCGACAGGTCAACCATATTTATTGAAGAAAGATGTTCCTTTATTAAAAGATGCCATATTAGTGGATGTTGGTATTTCACGTGTTGAAGGTCATTTAGTTGGTGATATCGAGCCACGTGATGATGTTTTATTAGTGACTCCTGTTCCTGGGGGAGTGGGATTACTTACGAGATTAAGTTTGATGGAAAATGTAATGGAGGCTTATGAAAATGGAATTTCATGTTGATCATGTACAAGTTTATGGACTTGATAAAGCTATCAAGGCGAGCGGTAATCCGATGCGCACCGAAATTAATAATGAACCGGTTGACGAAAAAGATATGGCACGAGCGATTAAATTAGGCTCTACTCCTAAAGGCGAAGGACATGATAATTTTTTAAAAGGGATTATTGTTCAATTCGATGTCTACGCTCCACTATATTGGTGGAAACAAGCACAACGTTATCATTGGTTAGATTTTATCTCTAGCCAATCGACGATGCATTCTTTATTAAAATTTGACGTTAAATCGCAATGTGTTAGCGATACGAATGAAGAAGTATTAAAAATTATTCAATCTCTCATCGATAAATATAAGAGTTTAGAAGATGAAGATGAGAAGAAAGTGTTATGGCGAGAAATAGTTGCTTCTTTACCTTGTGGTTTTTGCTTGGGAGCGTCTATGACGACTAATTACCAACAATTAAAGACCATCTATTTTCAAAGAAGATTTCATAAACTTAAAGAGTGGCACATATTTTGCGATATGATTCTCTCTTTACCACACTTTAAAGAAATTGTGTTAAAGGAACAAAATTAGTTTTTAATTCGTTGTCTAAAGCGATAAAATCTATAGGGAAAGGAGAAAATAGATATGAAAAAACTCAGCTTATTATTATTTTTGCCCTCTCTCGCGTTAGCGTCTTGTGGTGAATCTTTTTCTATCGAAGATGCTTGGGAAATCTATAACGATATCGATACCCGACTCACCAATGGCTCTGTCAATAATCCTACCGCTTTTTCAATCACAGAATATGTGAAAGTGGTCAATGAATCAAGTGATGTTGAAACTGATTCTTTTGCCGCTATCGATAATGCAAATTGTTATTATCATTCGACATCTGATATTACGATGGGTGAAGAGACGATGTTCGTCGAGCAATGGATGTACGTCGAAGGTACTACATTCTATGTCGTCGTGAATAATAATGGTTCAAAACAACGCACTGAAATACCAGCAGAAACAGAAGATGCAGCTAACTTAATGTGGAATAATATGATGAACACTGATATGGGTGGTGGAGTGGGTTCTCTTGCTTCACAAATGAATCTTGTTAATATAACCATTAATAATGCTTTACCATCAGTGGAACAAGTACTCACCATAGTGGAAGAATCAGAAGTGCGAGAAATTCCTGAAGGTGCGACGTTAGATTATCATATAGCGTCAGCAGGCGAACAAAACATAAGTGCTAAAATGAAAATGACTTATCAAGGCCAAAGCGAAGAAATCGATGTCACAATTGATAATTCACTCGTTACGAAATATACAGTCAAAGGTCTCTCTAGTTCGAATGAGATACAAGATATTCTTAATGTTTCTTTGAATGTTGATTTAGTCAAACCAAACTTAGATGAATATACGCCATCAATGTAGCTTAGATTCTAATTTTTATTTATAAAGCGGTGCCATCAGGCATCGTTTTTTTATTCAGTTGTGCTACTTTTTCATATTTGTTTTAATGATATTAGGAGGCCTAGCTTTTATGAAAAGATTATCCTTAACTATATTACCTATTCTTCTTTTATCATCTTGCGGTCCGACACCTATAACTTTAGATGAAGCGAAGGTTAGACTAAATGATATTGTTTCTACTTTAGAAGCAGGGCAAATTCTTACTCCCGATGCTTTTACGATTGAATTTTACATGTCGACTAAAGATGCAGTAGACGGCAATTCTACGATGAGAAATATTACTAGTTATGACGCTAATGCATATTATTTTTACGCTGAAACATATAATTATGATGATGCAAGCGAGACGAATATGACTATGAAAAGTTGGATGTACGTCGAAGGCACTAGTGTTTGCATACTAGAAGAGACGACTAGCAAAGAAAACCTCACTAAACATTTTGACACCGAAGAATTGGCGAAAGCTTATTTTGATGAAAATGTGGCTCGCGTGTTAGATGAATCGATGTATAACCCTGTCATTCTCACTTACAGTGTTTCAAGTTCTATCAATAGTGTCTTTACTACTATCGAATCAGGAAATCCGGTGATAGAGATGTCTTATAGTTTTGGTAGTGATAAGGAAGGACAATTACACGTCGCATACGAAGAAAAAAATGAGGAGTTGATCAATCGTATGAACGCTAAGATTGATGATTATATCTTGCGTAGTGTTGAAATGGTCATGGAAGATGATAATGGTGCAGCACTAACGGTGCGCGCTAATGTAAATTTAAGCGCTAATATACATAAACCAAATGCAAATGAATTTTTAATCGCACCAACTAATTGAATAAAAAGCTTAAGTGATTCATTAAAAAAAAGAGCAGCACGATGAACTAGTCAACAAAAAGTAGACAGTTTAAAAAAGCATCAATACCCCATGTCAGTTTTATACTGATGTGGGGTTTTGTATTTAAGACAGTACATTGGACGTTCGTAATTATAATAATTGATGTAATCCCTTATCAAAGATAAAACATCATCACACTTCTTCAAATTGAAATCGATAAATAGTTCATCTTTGATCCACCCATTAAGAGATTCATCTATTGGATTATCTGTTGGAGTTCCTGCTCGAGACATTGAATGGATAATGTTATTATTAGATAGAAGCTTGTTAAAGGCTTCAGAAGAATAAACCGCGCCTTGATCTGTATGCAATGTAGATAAGCTGGTTTGTTCTTTTTCTTTTATAAGCCCTATAACTTGTTCTAATCCTTCAAAATATGGCCTTGCTTCTCCTCGTCTGTTTGTTAATCCAAACCCCACAATTTCACGATTGAACGTATCGAAGTATAACGTTAATTCGTAATATATTCCTTTGGAATAGAATGATGTCATATCAGATACGATTATTTCTAATGGTTTAGATGCATTCCAATTGTTCCATATTAGATTGTCATAAATGTAACTATTTTCTCCAGGTTTCTTCCATTTATAATGTTTTGATTCACATATAACTCCTGCATATTTCCTGCATCGATATATGTATTCTGGAGACATGATTACTCCATATTTTCTTTGTAGAAACGCTGCTAACCAACGATAACCGTGAGCTTTATGTTTGTCAGACTCTTCCTTGATGAATTCAACATCTTTCATCCTTTGTATATGTCTTGCTGATGGATGAGCTTTACGATATTTCCATTTATAATATCCGCTTCGATTTATATCCATAACATTACATAGTAATGATACAGAATATTGTTTAGATAATTCGTCTAAGACTTCGTATTCGAGTCTTTGATAGTAACGTATTCCTTTTTTGAACCAACTCCTTTCACTTGGTACCCTTTTTTTAATCGGGCTACCTCAATTTTTAACTTAAGATTCTCAAGCTCAAGTTCTTCTTCTCTAGTTTTGTTTTTCTTAACATGTAATCCTTTTAAGCCGTTTCCTGGCTTAGGTGACTTGCCGGTTTTGCTTATTAAGCCATCAATACCATTTTCACGATACTTTCTCATCCAACTATGCAACAATCTCTCGCTAATGCCATATTTTTTGAATGTCACATTAGGACCACATTTGAACGCTTCAAGAACTATTTGTTCTTTTTCTTTTGGAGAACGCATATTATTTTTTGTTCCTTTTTGTCTTGCCATGATAGATCCTCCTTTTTAATAGAATAACAAAGAAAAAAGTGGATGGGGCTTTTTTACCCTTGTCCACTTTTACACTAGCACTTCACGAAACTGCTCTTTTAAAAACTAATGTCAAATAAAAATTAACTTCTTGCTTTTCTCGCACGAGCGACGATGACGATAGTCGATATGATGATCATAAGACCGACTAAAGCTAAAGCGGCACCGACGATAGTAAGTAAGATGTTGGTAATGTCGCTAGCGGTACCTTGGATACCAAAGACGAGGAATGTGATACCTAACGCTAAACTTAAAGCCCATGCAGCAAAATCAAAGGCAATAGTGACTGGTCTAAGATGATCTAAGATATCTTTTACAGCTTTGGTGAGGAAATAGACCGAGACAGCGACGAGAACGGTACCGACGAGAACTGGTAAGAATTGTTTGAGGAATGTTGGTTCCATGAAGAGGAAGACGGCGATGGCTGCAAGTGCACCTCCGACGACGATGCTCATATCGAACTCTAATTTCTTTGGAATTAAGGGTAGAGCGATGAAGAGGATTGCGTCTAATAAGATGACGGTCGCAACGATGTAACCTAATGCTTGATCAAAGCCAGACATCCAACAACAAATAGCGAGAATGAGACCAAGAGCGAGCAAGATGACACCTTCGACAATTTGGAACCATTTCCAACGATTGAATAATGATTTCATAATATTATCACTCCTTTATGTAAATAATTATGTTGCTAATAAAAATAAAAAGCAATGATTTGCATAGCAAAAAATGTTTAAGCTATAATAAATAAAGAATGAAAAAGTTATTTAATCTCAAATTTCGATCATTATTCATCTTCGATATTATTTTAATTGCTTTAGTATTTATCGCTATATTCGCTATCGGATCAGTCTTTGATTTAGATTTTAGTGAAGCGATAGCGATATCTGATAACATCGGATGGATGATTTTATCATTCATCTTTACTTTGCCTTTATATATGTGTTTTGCTATAGCAATATCGTGTTTATTCGTCGTCTTCATTGCGAACGATAAAAAGAAATGGTGGTTCTACGTTAGTGGTATGATCATCGTTTTCATCGTGAGTATCGTCCTCATGGTCATGGATATCGAAGAGATTTTATCGATGAGTGGAGCGATTGCTAGCGCATCTGTCATCTATCTCATTTCTATCATCATTGCCGTGACGATTGAACTAGTGTTATTAACTTTATCTACTTATATGACAAAAAATAAAAATAGTGATCAACTTCTCCGTGTCGGTTTATTTCTTATCATCGCATTAGGCGTCAGCATTTTATTTACTATCGTCATTAAATATGTATGGGGTAGAGCAAGATATAATGACATCTTAAATAGTGGTGCGACATTTACTAACTGGTGGAATCCTAATTTTAACGAGATGGGCGTCTATAAATCATTTCCAAGCGGGCATGTGAATAAAGCGATGGCCATTTTTCCGCTCGTCTCTACTCTCATGATTTTTTATCCTTCATTAGCAAAACGCACATATAATGCTTTGTTGACATATGGTGCTTTGTTATTTGTTTTATTAGCTGCGTTCATTCGCATCTTGAGCGGTAATCATTTCCTTACTGACGTTTCTATGAGCATGCTTTTAAGCGGTATCGTCTATCTTGTCACCGCTTATTTCGTCTACGTTTTTCATTATCAAAAGAAAGTAACTGATTAAAACAAAACATGAATATCATCCAATATGTTAAAAAAATGGGGACAATATTCTTTTCATAAACGCCCCATTGGAGAAGTGGATAGTTTAATATTATCCGCTTTGACATATTTAAAATGGGACGATATTGCACCTACTTTGGATAATGAGGGAAGAGGCCTATTCTTAGGGGATATATCATTAGATAAAAAGACGTTTCATCAATATCATCTTTGAAGTATTAAAAACGGAAAACAATAGTTTGGGTGATATTATTAATCGTCCATTAAAATCTTTATGGGCTATAAGGAAGAAATATAGAGGACTTCGTGAAGAAGACAAAAAATTCGTAAAAATTATCATGTCTCGTTTAAGACTTCATTGGCGAGAAGCCTTATTAGACCCAATTACTTATAAAAAACTACCTATCAAAAAGGCATATCATGATTTTACCATCTTTGATGAATGGCAATAATCGTTATAATATAGGTGTAGTTTGTTTATAGACACATTATTTTGAAAGGAGATAAAAAGAACAAAATGATGAAATTAGTGCTCATTCGCCACGGCGAAAGTTTATGGAACAAAGAAAACTTATTCACAGGTTGGACGGATGTCGATCTTTCCCCAACCGGCATCGAAGAGGCAAAAAATGCTGGCCGTCTATTAAAAGCAGATGGCTATGATTTTGATATTTGTTACACCTCTTATTTAAAAAGAGCTATTCACACATTAAACAATGTCTTAGACGAGATGGATAGAGATTGGCTACCTGTCGTCAAAGATTGGCATCTAAACGAAAAACATTATGGTGCCTTACAAGGTTTAAACAAAGCAGAGACCGCAAAAAAATATGGTGAAGAACAAGTGAAGCTTTGGCGTCGTAGTTTCGATGTCTGCCCGCCCGCTCTTGAACCAGACGATCCTCGTTCACCTTATGTTGCCCCGATGTATCGTAACGAAGATAAGAAAAATTTACCTTTAACTGAATCTTTAAAAGAGACGATTCAACGCACCGTTCCTTACTTTAACGAAGTGATTAAAAAAGATATGGAAGCGGGTAAACGTGTTCTCATCGTCGCTCATGGCAATTCATTAAGATCGCTCGTCAAATATTTTGATAATTTAACTGACGAAGAAATTATCGATGTAAATATTCCAACTGGTGTACCTCTAGTCTATGAATTTGATGATGATTTCAAGATGGTCAAAAAATATTATTTAGGCGATCAAGAAGAATTAGCAAAGAAGATGAACGCTGTTAAAAACCAAGGCAAGGCTAAATGAGAAAAAAATATTCCCTTTTGTTATTATTTCCTCTAATTTTTACTGTTTTTAGTTGTGGTCCAGCCCCATTGCCTGATCCTGATATTCCCCCAGATGGGAAAGTTTACATCGACATATTGCACATCAACGATTTGCACGGGAAGATGGTAAGAGACGATGTCGATAAAGATCCGGGTATTGCTAAAATTGGTCGTTACATCAAAAATAGAAGAGCCAGAAATCCAGATGGTTTAGTGCTTTTAAGCGGTGGAGACATGTGGCAAGGTAGCAGTGCTTCTAATAGTGATAAAGGTTTACTCATGACCGAATGGATGAATATGATGGAATTTGACGCTATGACGCTAGGAAACCATGAATTCGATTGGGGTCAAGATAACATTCATAACGTCTTAACAACTGCTGATTTTCCATTTTTAGGAGCAAATATCGTTTCTTATCCTAATAGCGAAGCATTAGATTATGTCAAACCTTATACAATCGTCGAAAGACTTGGAATAAAAATTGGGATAATTGGTATCATCGGCAATCAACAATGGACATCCATTTATTCTCCATACGTCGAAGATATCACTTTCGATAGGCCTTTAAATTACGTGAGAGAGGCTTCTACTATTCTCAAAGAAGAAGAAAATTGTGACATCGTCGTCCTTTCGATGCATGAAGGAGGGAGTTCAAATAATTTGAGTACTTATTCTCCATACGTCGACGTCATATTCGCCGCCCACAATCATGAAGTATATTCAGATAGTCGAAATGATGTTTATATCATCGAAGGTGGAGTGGATGGACATCATATTTCGCAAATACGTTTCATCGTCGATACGGAAACGAAAGAATTTAGTATCGATAGTGACCTCACTGGCTATACGGAAGAAGACTTCCTATACAATTTTGATGAAGACCCAGAAATTGCTCAATGGCTAAATGAAAATCATGATATAGCAGGCGATAAAAAAGTCATTGGTCGTATCACAAATGGTGATTTAGACATGGATTATGTCTTATCTCGTTATAGTGCTGAATCGATATTGGAATATGTGAACGCTAATACGGAATATGAAGTTGTCTACGCTTTAGATTCTTATTCACAAAGAGCAACTTTACCAGAAGGTGATGTCACATACGAAAGGTTATATAAAGCTATGCCTTTTGATAACGAGATTGTCATTTTAAGTCTTAGTGGCTTCCAACTGGAAGATTTCTCTCGTGAAGGGGAATTATATCCTGATTTAAAAACACCAGTTGATGCAGAGGCAAATTATCTTATCGCTGCGACAAATTTTACAGCCTTTAAGATGTCAACAGGAAGAAACTACACGGCGATTATCGATTTTGATCCTGATACGCAAGTAGTGGAATATTTAGATGAAGTATACGCTAGAGAAATCGTAAGAATGGACATGGAAAATCTCCTAGCTCATGGTGAAAGCGTCGACGCAAGCGCTTATAGATAATATAATTCGCAAATTATTTCTTTGCTTAAAAGCAAGAGAATATCTATAATATAAGTCGCTGGCGAATGTGGTGAAGTGGTTAACACAACCGGCTGTGAACCGGTCATTCGCGGGTTCAACTCCCGTCGTTCG
>CALVPP010000001.1 GCA_944351395.1 uncultured Bacilli bacterium | reverse complement strand
ATTCATTGCGAGTGTTATTCTACTAAAAACATACAAAACATGTCAAGTAAATCATAAGAATCGAATGTCCCTATTATCACTAAAAATAGTTAATAACGAAAATTTAAATTCTAAATTATCTAGATATAAAAAGAAAAGAGGAATTGGTGTTTCCTCTTCTCTTAGAAAATGTAACTCAATTAATTTTTCAATTAAGCTTCTTTGACAGTAATTGTAGCAACATTATTTTCAATAGATGTAATTTCAAACGTCCATCCGAAGGCATCACCGCTATTCATGGTGAAATTACGGAATGTTCTAACACCGAAGCTATCGCCTACTTTGAATAATGTCTCATTAGTAGCGTAACCGTTGTTAGCGAATGTATTATCGCCACTCGATTCAAGTAGGTGAAGGAGTTTGAAATTAGGATCAACACTACGGCTAGAAGTGTTATCAGCACAAATCATCGTGCGTTGTCTATCACCCATTGATAATGCGGTTGAATAACGTTGGAAAACGTATTGTTGTGACGTTTCGTTATAAGAATATAGACCGAAACGAGAATCGACATGGTAAACTTCAACACCGACATCAGTATAAGTGTTATAACCTTCTAATGGGTAGATAGAATCACGCTCATTAAGTCCAGTTGGAGTGTAAAGTTCGAGCATGATGTATTCATCAAGTGGCGTATTACGATATTCAAGCCCACGAGCCTTGATGATGATGACACTACCTTCGTCCGTATCTTGTAAGGCAGGTAAAGTGTAAACACCAGGTTCTGTCACAACAGTTGGAGTAATCCATTGTGCAAGCATCTTAGAATAAGCATTATGGTCACCTAAGTTATGATCCATCATATCTAAGTAACCAGCTGGCATATAACCATCGTAATCATAAGTATAGTAGTCTTCAAATGCGCAGAGCGCGTGACCACTTTCGTGAATGATAGTATGCGTATCAAGTAAGGCTTCACCACTAGCGATTAAATTCGTAAGTTGTGCAGCTTGAGAAGAGTTTCTCCAACTTAGAGAAGTGAAGGTGTGATCAGCATTATAATAACCACCGTACCAAATTTGATCCCAACTCATCCATAAGAAACGATAATAGCAAGGAACATAATTGTTCGGTAATTGAGTGTATTGTTCAATCAAGGCTGGATCAGTGACGTTCGTCGTAAGCCAAGGTTTTTGATAGAAATCACTGTGAGTGAAAGCCCAGAATGTGTCTTGATAAGCTTGGCTTAATGATGTCGGAATATAGGACATGTTGGGATAAGAATGAGCGCTATAAATCATAGCGATACAATCGATGAAACCATCACGGTTCTTATCATAAGTATTTGCCCAGTTGTAACCTTCGACAGTGATATAACCAACACGGCTAAGACCAGTTCTTTCCATATAGTACTCTCTTAAAACCTTAAAAGGTGCACTACCAGAAGTACCATTGTTGTAGTCGCGAACATAAACTTCGGCTAATTCATTGATGGTCATACCGCAGTTCCACCACGAATCTGCGACATCACCGACGATGTTCATTTTGCCATAACTAGATTTCGCGTAATAGCTCTTAAGAGATTCTGTGAGGTAAGGATTTGTCGCAGGATCTCCAAAGAAAGCTTCTTCAATTTTCTGTAATTGGAATTCTGCTCCACCAGGTAATTCGCTAGCAGGTGCATCTTCGAATTCGACAGGAAGAACGAAAACACCAACATCTCCTAAAGTGTTAGGATCGCCAGAAATGTGAGTCGAGGTATAAGCTTGATTGCCATTAGAATCGACATAGAATTCTTTAGAAGCAATATAATTCGATGCGACGTTTAAATCATCGAATGTAATACCTTTACTCTCTGGGTCCGTTCCTGGATCACACGCTGTTAAGACAGTAGCGAATAAAGAGAGAGCGAAGGTTAAGATTTTTCTTTTTGACATAATCTTCTTTACTCCTTTCAAATTAATAATTTGAGTATATCTCCGCGAGATATGATACATATTATATTCAAGGTTTTAAGTTAGTCAAATAAAATCATATGTAAATTAAAAAAACCTACCATCTTCGATGATAGGTTTAATTGATAATTTTTATTATTTTTATTCGTGACGATCGTGAGCTTCAATATAAGAGGCTTTCACTTCGTCCATCCTCGTCAAGACATCGAAATCTTCGAGTAATTCATCCTCTTTATCTTCGCTTAATAAACCGCGACCAGCTGGGATAAGTTTACCAGTGATGACGTTCTCTTTTAGACCATGTAAGTAATCAGTTTTTGCTTTAATAGCAGCATCGGTGAGAACACGGGTAGTTTCTTGGAAACTTGCAGCACTGAGGAAACTATCAGTTTGAAGAGCGGCTTCAGTAATACGTAAGATGAGTGGGCTAGCCATTGCTGGACGTTTGCCTTCTTTTATCGCACGAGCGTTCGTCTCGGTGAATTCCTCGACGCTGACACGCATACCAGGCAATAGATGCGTATCACCGCCTTCGATAATCGCAACTTTACGTAACATTTGACGAACGATGACCTCGATATGCTTATCACTAATGCCAATACCTTGACTACGATAAACTTTTTGAACTTCTTTAATCAAATAATTTTCGACAGAAGTAACACCGGCACATTCTAGCAATTCTTTAGGTGAAATAGCACCTTCGGTAATTTTACCACCGCTCTTGACTGTGTCACCATTTCTCACTCTCATACGAGCGCCAAATGGAATGTCATACGTCTTAGATTCTTTGTCATTAGTAACAATGGCTTTGTTTTCTTTTTCTCTAATTTCAACAGTACCATTAATTTCAGATATGACCGCCTTACCTTTTGGATTACGGGCTTCAAACAATTCTTGTACACGTGGTAAACCTTGCGTGATATCGCTACCAGAGACGCCACCTTCATGGAATGTTCTCATCGTGAGCTGAGTGCCAGGTTCACCAATTGATTGGGCAGCCATCGTACCAACAGCTTCGCCAACTTCTACGACTTTACCTGTTGCGAGGTTACGACCATAACAGTGGACGCATACACCATTTTTAGTTTCACATCCAAATAAGGAACGAATTTCAACTTCCTTAATACCGGCAGCAACGACACGATCCGCATCAGCTTCTTCGATGAGGGTATTAGCAGGGACGATAATTTCTCCAGTTTCTGGATGGATGATAGCACGTAAAGAATAGCGACCAACTAATCTATCTTTTAGTGGAACGATAATATCAGTTCTCGAAGTATCCATGATGTCTTTGACGACAAAGCCATGATCTGTACCACAATCGATCTCACGAACGATAACATCTTGAGAGACGTCGACAAGACGACGGGTAAGATAACCAGAGTCAGCAGTCTTAAGAGCAGTATCAGCACCACCCTTACGAGCACCGTGCGTCGCGATGAAGAATTCAGACACGCTAAGACCTTCACGGAAACAAGATTTAATCGGAACCTCGATGACTTCACCTTTAGGATTAGACATAAGACCTCTCATACCAGAGAGCTGAGTGAAGTTCGAGTCACTACCACGGGCACCACTATCTTTCATCATGTAGATAGGATTACGTTTATCTTTAGCAATTTGAGCTTTTAATTCCTTTTCTACTTGATTACGTACATCGGTCCATACTTGTGTAACCTTTTTGTGACGTTCTTGATCGGTGAGTAAACCTTCATCATAAAGTTCTTCAACTTGAGCAATTTGTTCTTCGCCTTTATTTAGAAGTGTTTGTTTGTCACTTAAGACGTTGATGTCGTCAATCGAAATAGTGATACCTGCAACAGTTGAATAGTAGAAACCTTGGTCTTTGATTTTATCGAGAACCGCACTCGTCTTAGATGTACCAAATTGTTGGAAGATTTGGTTAATGATGTTACCAATATCGCCTTTCTTAAATGGTTCAACTAAAGGACGTTTAGCGATTTCTTCTTTAATGTTCGTACCGCGCTTCACAAAATATTTGTCAATATTACCATTCAAATTAGCACGTGTAGGCTCATTCAAATATGGGAACTCACTAGGATAAATTTGATTGAATATGACTTTACCGACAGTCGTAAGTAAGTATGAATTATTTTGTTCTTCAGTGAAGCTTGCTTTGTTAAGTGTCCTACCTAATAGAGCGATACGATTGTGAAGGTGAATATTTTTCGTTTGATAAGCATGAATAACTTCATCTACACTAGCGAAAACTTTACCTTCTTCGCGTGCATAAAGTTCGTACTTAATAGCCTCTTCTTCATCACCAATATCACGGCATTTCTTCGCTTTTTTAAGGAAATCATCCTTGCTTGACTCAAGTGTTAAATAATAATTACCTAAGACCATGTCCTGAGAAGGAGTGACGATAGGTTTACCATCTTTAGGACCTAAAATATTATTGCTAGCAAGCATGAGGTTAAGTGCTTCTTCTTGCGCAGCTTTTCCTAACGGAACGTGAACTGCCATTTGGTCACCATCGAAGTCAGCATTAAAGCCGGTACAAACGAGTGGGTGTAATCTAATAGCGTGACCATCAACTAGTTTAGGTTGGAAAGCTTGTATACCTAATCTATGCAATGTAGGAGCACGATTTAATAAAACCGGGTGAGAAGAAATGATATCTTCTAAAATAGCATAAACTTTTTCATCTCTTCTATCGATATAACGCTCTGCTGCGCGATGGGCATTACACACACCATCGCTAAGTAGACGTGAAGCGATAAAAGGCTTTAATAATTGAATCGCCATCTCGCGTGGCAAACCACATTGATACATCTTTAGGTCTGGACCAACAGCGATGACAGAACGTCCGGAGTAGTCAACACGTTTACCGAGTAGGTTTTGTCTAAAACGACCTTGTTTACCCTTAAGTGCACTACTTAAAGATTTCAAAGGACGTGAGCCAGTCCCAGTAACTGCTTTATTGCGTCTACCATTATCAATTAAAGCATCAACTGCTTCTTGAAGCATACGTTTTTCATTCATCAAAATAACGTATGGAGCGTTCATGTCGATGAGCTTACGTAATCTAGCATTACGGGTGATGACACGACGATATAAATCGTTTAAATCACTCGTCGCAAAACGACCACCATCGAGTTGCAACATAGGACGTAAATCTGGTGGAATGACTGGAATGATGTCTAAAACCATCCATTCTGGTTTATTGCCAGAGTGTCTAAAAGCTTCTATGACTTCAAGACGCTTTTTGAGTTTTTCAAAAGTTTGATTGTTCTTTTTCTTTTTGCCAGCCTCTTCACGAAGTTTTGCATTGACACGATCAAATTCCGCATCGAGGTTAGTCTTACCAAAATTAGCATCGCCTTCTACTGCACTAGGATCGCAAGGCTCGCTAAGCTCAACTAGCAATCTTTTTACTGCTTCTGCACCTTCACCAAATTCGGCACAGCGACCATTTTCGTCGACTGTATGTTTGGAAATAAAACGAGAAATAGTTTGGAAATCAAACGCTTCGTAAGGTGTTTGCATCTTGACGATATATTCTTCAGCAAGCGTGTAATCATAACTTTCAGGATCGAGTTTATCTTTAAATTCGTTAATGACATCGACGAAGACACGACGTGCTTCTTTTTCATCTAAGAATTGAGCTTTTGATAAAATTTTAGAATTACCTGGATATAGACAAATATGTGCGGCAAAATAGACGACTTCTTCTAAGTGTTTAGGAGAAACATCGAGAATGAGACCGATACGTGATGGAACACCTTTGAGATACCAAATGTGTGTACATGGACTAGCTAAAGTAATAGAGCCCATGCGTTCACGACGCACATCTTTAGTAGTAACTAAAACACCACATTTTTCACAAACTGTGCCAGCAAAACGAATTTTCTTATATTTGCCACAATGACATTCATAATCTTTACTAGGACCAAAAATCTTTTCACAGAAAAGACCGTCTGGTTCTGGTTTTTGGGAACGATAGTTGATCGTCTCAGGCTTCGTTACTTCGCCGTGCGACCATGAACGAATCGTCTCAGGAGAAGCAAGACCGACTTTAATCGCTGCTAAATCATTGACATCAAACATATACTATTTTCCCTCCTTCTATTCCATTTCTCTGTCGCTACGCGTAGAAAGTTCTTCGTCAGGAACGTATTCTTCCTCGACTTTCATCTCTTCTTTAGCTTCACGACGAGCTTTTCTTTCTTCTCTTTGTGCATCACGTGCTAATTCTTCAAGGTCGATTTCTTGACCGTTATGATTGAGTAATTTTACATCCATGCCAAGACCTTGTAATTCTTTAGTGAGCACTTTGAAAGCTTCTGGTAGACCAGGCTTAGGTAATTTCTTGCCTTCAATAATTGCTTCATAAGTCTTTCTACGACCGATACGATCATCAGACTTAATCGTAAGTATTTCTTGTAAAGTATGTGCCGCACCGTAAGCTTCAAGGGCCCAGACTTCCATCTCACCAAATCTTTGACCACCATTTTGTGCCTTACCACCTAATGGTTGTTGGGTGACGAGACTATATGGACCAGTAGCACGTGCGTGCAATTTATCATCGACCATGTGCACGAGTTTAATCATATACATGACACCGACAGAAATACGTTCATCAAATCTTTCGCCCGTACGACCATCGTATAAAATCGTCTTACCATCTTTAGAGATATTTGCTTCTTTCATAAGTTCAAAAATCTCATCATTAGTAATACCGTCAAAGACAGGAGTTGCAATTTTAAATGGCTTACCATATCTTTCGGATAAAGTCTTACAAGCAATACCTAAATGTATTTCTAAAATTTGACCAATGTTCATACGGCTTGGAACACCAAGAGGATTGAGCATGATGTCGACAGGTGTGCCATCTGGTAAATAAGGCATATCTTCTACCGGCAAAATGCGGGAAATAACACCTTTATTACCGTGACGACCACTCATCTTATCACCTTCGCTAATCTTGCGTTTTTGAGCGATGTAAACACGCACTACTTCATTGACACCAGCAGGTAATTGATCTTTATTTTTACGCGAGAAAATTTTCACATCTAAAACGATACCTGCACCACCATGTGGAACGCGTAATGAAGAATCGCGTTGTTCTTTTGTCTTCTCAGCGAAGATAGCTTGAAGAAGTTTTTCTTCTGGGGTAGGATCGCTTGCACCTTTTGGTGTCGTCTTACCGACTAAGATATCCCCTTCTTTAACTTTTGCACCAGGGATGATGATACCTCTCTCATCGAGGAAAGCTTTCGCTTCTTCGCTCGTATTAGGAATATCACGAGTAATTTCTTCATCACCAATCTTGGTCGAACGACATTCAATTTCATATTTTTCAATATGAATAGATGTATAAGCATCATCTTTGACGAGTCTTTCACTCATGATGACTGCGTCTTCATAGTTATAACCATTCCAAGTCATGAAGGCGATGGTGACGTTTTGTCCTAAGGCAAGATCGCCATGTTCCATAGCAGGTCCATCAGCGATGATTTCACCACGTTTAATTTCTTGACCAACTTTGACGATTGGGACTTGATTAATACAAGTACCATTATTGGAACGATCGAATTTTTGAAGATTGTATACTTTAATTTCTTTAACTTTTGGTTCCTTAACTTTAATAGTGCGACTATCGACGTAAGTTACTTTACCATCGCTTGTTGCGACGAGAGCAAGACCACTATCGCGAGCGATGACGTGTTCCATACCCGTTCCTACATAAGGAGCGTTTGGCTTAAGTAATGGCAACGCTTGACGTTGCATGTTCGCACCCATAAGAGCACGAGTCGTGTCATCATTTTCTAAGAACGGAATACACGCACTAGCGACGGAGACGATTTGTTTTGGAGAAACGTCGATGTAATCGACATCTTCACGTCTAGCCATGATGCTTTCGCCATCATGACGAGCGATGACTGTCTCATCTAGAATTTCATGCGTAACAGGATCTAAATGGACGTTTGCTTGTGCAATGATAACATTACGTTCTTTGTCAGCAGAAAGATATTCATTTTCTTCTGTCACGACATGACGCTTTTTATCAACTCGTCTGTAAGGAGTTTCAATAAAACCATATTTATTAATTTTTGCATAAGTTGCAAGATTATTAATTAAACCAATATTTTGACCTTCAGGAGTTTCGATAGGACAGATTCGACCATAGTGAGTATTATGAACGTCACGCACTTCCATCGAAGCACGATCACGTGTTAAACCGCCAGGACCTAATGCGCTGATACGACGTTTATTAGTAAGCTCAGCTAAAGGATTCGTCTGATCCATAAATTGAGAGAGTTGGCTCGAAGAGAAGAATTCTCTAATCGAAGCAGTAAGAGGTCTAATATTAATTAAGGACGCAGGCGTGATAGTTTCTACGTCCGCGATAGACATCTTTTGTTGTACTGCTTTTGCCATCTTGGTCAAACCAATACGTAATTGTTGCTGAATTAATTCACCAACGGAGCGAACACGACGGTTGGATAAGTGATCGATATCATCTAAATCACCAAAACCTTCGATGACGTTCATAAAATAAGAGAAAATAGCATAAATATCAGAGATAGTCACATATTTCTCTAATAAATTTAAGTCAGTACCAATAATTTTGACACTTCTCTTCTTCGTTTCATCAGTGTAAACTTCAACGATGTTTACGGTACTATGAGAATCGAGGTCAGAATTGCATGGAAGAGTGTATTGATGTGCACCAGTTTCAAAGAAACGTTCGTCACGCAATGCATCTACATCCTCTAAAGTCAATAAATGTCCTGATTTAAAGCGAACTTTTTTATCAGCAGAAACTAAATCTTCCGCTAAAATACGTCCAGGGAGACGATTATAAATACCTAATTTACGACGATATTTATAACGTCCTGCTGCACCTAAATCATATCTTTTCTCATCGAAGAATTTTTGGAATAAGAAATTCTTAATACCTTCTAAGGTAACAGGTTCACCTGGTTTTAATTTTTGGAAAATCTCAGTGAGAGCTTCAGTTTTATTAGTCGTTTGAGCGTCTTTTTTCAAAGTCTCGACGAGCATCGGATGATCACCGAAAAGTTCGATGATATCGTCATAATTTTCTAGTCCGAGAGCTTTAAGGAAAATAGTCGCTAACATCTTTCTTTGACGATCGATACGGACATTTAATAAATCTTTGCTATCTGTTTCAAATTGTAACCACGTGCCACGTGCAGGAATTAAATCTGCTTCGTAATGATACTTTCCAGATTTTTCTAAAACCTTGGACATATAAGCACCTGGTGAACGGACAATTTGAGAGACGATGACACGTTCAACACCGGCGATGATAAATGTACCGGAATCAGTCATGAGAGGGAAATCACCCATGAATACTTTGGATTCCTTAATTTGACCATCAGGTAAAACGAGACGTAAAGACACACGCAATGGTGCGGCATAATTTAAATCACGTACCTTCGCTTCTAGATGTGAATATTTTGGTGCTTCAAATTCATGACCGACATATTGTAATGACATCGTTTCCGAATAATTGTAAATAGGAAAAACATCATTAAAAACTTCATCGATGCCTTCGTCTAAAAGATGCTTAAATGAATCGGTTTGAATCTCGACTAAATATGGCAAAGGTAATTTACCAGAAATTTTCGAGAAATCGAGACGATCATTATTGAGGAGTGGTTTATCAAACACATTTTTCATATAATGGCTCCTTTACTTATTTAAGCTTCGCTATTTAATTTATGTGACTAGCGATAGGCCAACAATATGTTTCTATTTATCAAAACACTATTACATAGTGAAATAGACAATTTTAAACACAAACGCTCTTCTAAGAAGGCGATAATACCCCCTTAGAAGAGCAAAAATAATTAGAATTAAACTTATTTAATTTCAACTTCTGCACCAGCGGCGACGAGAGCTTTCTTATGCTCTTCAGCTTCGACTGGGGAGATTTTTTCTTTGATGACTGCTGGAGCAGCATCGACTAATTTCTTCGCATCCATTAAGCCTAAGCCAGTAATTGCTTGAACAGCTTTAATGACAGCAACTTTGCTTTGACCAGGTTTGGTAAGAGTTAAAGTAACTTCGGTTGGTCCTTGTGCTGGGCCTTCTTCTTCTGCTGGAGCTGCAGCAGCGACACCGACAGGAGCAGCAGCAGTGACACCAAATTCTTCTTCGATGGCGTGCACTAAGTCATTGAGTTCAACAATAGTCATCTCTTTAAGAGATGCGATAATTTCTTCTTTCGTTAATTTAGCCATAATTGCATTTCCTCCTTTTAGCTAATTAGTTTTGTTTGTCTGCAATCGCTTTAACAGCACAAGCGAATTGACGGATTGGTGCTTGTAGCACACTTAAGAACATAGAATAGAGACCATCTCTTCCTGGTAACTTACTAAGTTCTTTGAGTTTTGCAGCATCGACGATTTGGCCTTCGGCGACACCACCTTTAACGACGAGTTTGGGGTTACGACGTGCAAATTTAATGAGAACTTTTGAACCAGTGATGACATCTTTTGATAAGACGTAAGCATTAGGTCCTTTGAGCCATTCATTCAAACCATCATAACCTAGATTAGCCGCGGCTCGTTCGACGAGTGAATTTTTATAAACTGTCATTGAAGCATCTACTTTTTTAAGTTGCTTTCTCAAGTCACTAATTTCACTCACGCTTAGACCACGATATTCGACAATCGTTAAAGAAGGATTTTCTTTGACGTCATTCGCAATCTTGTTCACGAGTTCTTCTTTGGCTTTAAGTACATTTTGATTCATCGTTAATTTTCACCTCCTTCTAAGTAGTTTTTTTATATGAGGCTTTCAATATACGTATTATGGTCAATCTCACACAGTGAGATGAATGTCTTACATTCTTCCCTCGGCAACATTATTAAGCCTAACTTCAGCCGTTGCGGTCTTCGGTATATTGAATGCTCGCCAACAAATGTGATGGAGTCCTTATTTCGTGCTAACTAGTAGCGGGACGGAAGGACCCATTGTCGTGTGAACTACACACGTTAAGATGTAATTGCCTTTAACAGCACTAGGTCTAATTCTCACGATGTGATTCAATAGAGCTTGCATGTTATCGATAAGTTTTGCATCATCGAATGAAACTCGACCGATGGAGACGTGGATGTTACCATCACGATCAGTACGATATTGCACTTTACCAGCTTTAATTTCGGTAACAGCTTTGGCAATATCCATGGTAACAGTACCAGTCTTCGGGTTTGGCATCAAACCTTTAGGACCTAAGATACGACCTAACTTACCTAATTCGCCCATCATGTCAGGTGTAGCGACGATGACATCATAGTCGAACCAGTTTTCTTTTTGAATCTTCTCAAGCATTTCCTTGCCGCCAGCAAAATCAGCACCAGCGGATAAAGCTTCATCGACCTTATGAGTAATAGCTAAGACGCGAACGACTTTACCATTACCGTGGGGAAGATTAATCGTCCCACGAAGTTGTTGATCAGCTTGTTTTGGGTCGATGTTGAGATGGAAGGACATATCGACGGTTGCATCAAATTTGGTCGTCGAAGTTTCCTTAACAAGTTTTGCTGCTTCGCTAATGGTATAAAGTTTTCCTTTTTCTACCAAAGCAGCCGCTTTCACATATTTCTTTCCTTTTTTCATAAAACCTCCAGTGGTCCAAACGAGCGGAACGACTCTCCCACTTAATCATCGACGACGATGCCCATATTTCTTGCAGAGCCTTCAATGATACGCATTGCGGCCTCGACATCATCGCAGTTAAGATCGACGAGTTTATATTCGGCAATCTTCTTCAATTGCTCACGGCTAATATGACCAACTTTGGTCGTTTTTGGGTTAGCCGAACCCTTTTGAATGCCTGCAGCCTTGAGCAATAAACCAGCTACAGGTGAAGTCTTGATGACGAAATCGAAGGACTTATCTTCATAAGCAGTAATGATGACTGGCACGATTTCACCACGACGATCAGCCGTCTTAGCGTTGAAATCAGTACAAAATTTTGGCATCACGATACCAGCTGAAGCAAGTTTTGGACCTGGTTTGGCGTTACCACCTTCAAGTTCCATCTTCACGACTTTTGCGATTTTCTTTGCCACGTGACTTACCTCCTAAAGTAATTTTTTGTGGTTGTGGTTGTTTTTTTGGATACTCGCAATATCCTCCCACAAACATATGTGCTTATACGTGTGTGAACGAAAGCACGCTTTGCATATTTTAATTAAACGTGTGCGTGAAGTCAAAGACTTTTTATAATAAGTATTGATGATTAAAATTATTTTACAATGTGAAACATTTTATTTTCGCTCATCATATTTGCTAAGAAATTTCGTTTTTAAAATCAATTCAAGAGGAAAAATACGTTTAAATAATAGTTTAATTTGAGTCAAAATTAATAATTTTATGATTTTATAATTGTCAGTGAAACTAATTTTTAAAATCATTTATAAAAAATTTATTTATTTTATTAATAGTGTATCTATCATTCGACAAAAATTTGTTTCTTTTTATGTATTTTTTTCTTAATGAGAAGAACACTATACACGATAAGAATGACGCTTAGACCAGTATCACAAAGTACTGCAACCCACATCGGAACGAGACCAAACAAACTTAAAATCATAATTGTCACTTTTACGATGAGAGAAACTAAAATATCCACTATCGCTCTTAATCTCGTCGCTCTTGCTACTTTAATTGCATCATTAACACGTGTCGGCTTATCATCCATGATGACGACGTCAGCGTTTTCTACTGTCACATCACTTCCTAATCCGCCCATGGCAATACCAACATTAGCTCTCGCTATACATGGGGCGTCATTTACTCCATCCCCCATGAAACCGATGACTTTTTTAGGATTTTCTTTAATATCATCTTCTAAATATTTTAATTTTTCTTCTGGAAGAAGTTCGCTGTGGTAATATTTAATTCCTAATTCATTCGCTACTCTACTTGCACTCTTATCTAAGTCGCCTGTGAGCATAACACCGCGAACATAATTGTCGTATAGTCCTTCGACAAATTCTTTAGCGTCCATCTTCAACTTATCATCAAGGACCAAATAGCCTCGATATTGACCTTCGATAGCTAGATATATAATCGTGCCTTTTGATTCAACTACAGGTAAACTTATATGATATTTTTCCATGAGTTTTTTTGAACCGATTAACGTCTCTTTACCTTTATAATTAGCGACCATTCCATAACCCGCTAATTCATCGCTCTTACCTTTAAAATCACTTTTTATATTAAGATTTAAATCATCGATAATAGCTTTAGCTATGGGATGGTTTGATCTTCTTTCAATTCTATATATAGTCTCTAAAAACTCTTTCTCCTCCATATTTACGAATTCATAACGAACGAGGCTAAACTTTCCTTGTGTAATCGTTCCTGTCTTATCATAATAAAGAGTTTGCATCGCATTTAAAGCATCTAAATAATTACCACCTTTAACCACCACTCCATTTTTTGAGGCTAATCCGATACCAGTAAAATATGCTAAAGGAATACTTATTACAATAGAGCAAGGACAACCGATGACTAAAAAGTTTAAGGCGTTATATGTCCAATCAACCCAATTGCCTGTAACTCCACCGCCGATGAGCAATACCAATAATGCTAATAGAGTGACTACTGGGGTATAAATTTTTGCAAATTTAGAAATAAATGTTTCGGTTTTCGATTTATTCTCGTTCGATTTTGTAACTAATTCTATCACTTTTGAAATAGCAGAATCTTCATATGCCTTATTTACTCTTAGCGTAATAGAACCACTTTCTAATACATAACCCGACAATGTCTCATCGCCTATCTTAACACTGCGTGGATATGATTCGCCAGTTAAAGACGAAGTATTAACTCGACCTTCTCCATCGATAATTTCACCATCGCACGGGAAAACTTCACCAACTTTGACGACGATTATATCCCCAATTTTTACATCTTCTGCACGCACAGTAGTGAGTGCGCCATCTTTTAATATATTCGCGGTCTTCGCTCTTAAATCCGTCGCATCAACGATTGCGTTCTTTGAACGATGCAAAGAGACGTGTTCAAATAACTCTCCAATTTGTTTTAAAATCATGACGAGGCACCCTTCATGATATTCTTGTATTGCAAAGGCACCCACACTAGCGAGCAGCATGAGCAAATTTTCATCGATGGGATTTTCTTTATGAACAATAGTCATAATTAATTCAAAAATTGTATCGTAACTAACTATTAACCAAGCGATTAAAGAGACGATAAAACTTACATACCAAGGGAATAAAGTTAGATTAGATAAATAAGACCAAGCAATGACAAGCAAAATTGTTGCAGTTAAAACGCGAATGATGAGAAATATTTCCTCACCTCCAATAATTTTTTCTTTATTAGATTGTTTATTCGACAAATATTCAATAATGATATTTTTTTCAACTTCTTTTTTTAGTATTTTATTTAATTTATGTAGAGATAATGGTTCGTCCACGTAATCAACGACTAGACGAGATGAATCTAAATCGACATTACATTTTTTAATGCTCTTACATTTTTTAAAAGCGATGTTAAAAGATGATGAATCTACATCTAATGGAACATTTTTTAAGATATAAGTTTCTTGCATAAATTATTCACCCGTTTCTTCTTTTTCTTTGACGTGTTCATACACTACTTCAAACAATTTATTTATGTGTTCATCGTTAAGAATATAATATGCACGTGTGCCATCCTTACGCACGCTAACAAGTCTATTTTTTCTTAAAACTTGTAATTGATGGGATACTAATGACTGTGACGCTCCTACTTCTTCTATGAGTTCACCAACATTTTTCTCCCCTTGCAATAATGCATGCATAATTTTTAAGCGAGTAAAATCACTAGCTACGTTAAGCAATTCTTCCATCTTTTCAATCGTTTGATCATCTATTTTTCTATCTACCATACTAAGCACCTCGAAGCTATTATATGAACAGACATTCATATATGTCAATAAAAAAATGAATGGTGATTCATATTTATTATCAATTCGACTTAAATATAAAAAAACTATCAACCTAGTTAGATTGATAGTCCTAATATAAATTTTAATAATTATGATTAAATTTTTTCAATTTCAGAGAAATCGACATCCACTGGGGTAACACGACCGAAGAAAATAGTTTCCACACGCACTTGACCAGTTTCACGATCTATATTTGTAATCCTACCTTCGGTACCTTCTAACGCACCATGAATAACTTTAACATTATCACCGACGTTATATCGATCGTACATAGCGCTGTCGACCATACCCATACGTTTGAGTACAGGTTCTATCTGTTCTGCTGGGACTGGGAAAGGTTTAGCACCGCCACCGGATGAACCGACGAAACCAGTAACACCTGGGGTATTTCTTACCATATACCAAGCCTCATCAGTCATGATCATCTCGATGAAGACATAGCAAGGATATAAATTTTTCTTGCGTGTTTGGTCAGTAACAACGCCATCTTTAATAACTTGTTCTTCTTGAGTAGCGACGATAATACGATAAATGTAAGGTTGGAGATTAAATGTCTCTCTTCTTCTTTCTAAAGCGTCCCTTACTTTTTCTTCATTACCACTATAAGTAGAGACGACGTACCACGCCTTTTCACCTAATTGTTTTTCTTCATTTGCCATAGGAGATTAACCTCTCATGCTTTCAAAAGCGATACGGAGTTGTTGAATGAGAACGCCTGAAGCTAAATCTTCAATCATGAGAAAAACAGCAGTAAAGATAGCGATGACTAAAACGACACCTAAAGCTGGTAACAATTGATCAGTTGATGGCCAACGTACCCTTTTGCCCTCTCTAACTACTTCAGTAAAATATTTTTTCATTCCCATAAGACGACCACTCCTATCTGCTCTCTTTATGCAGTGTCTGCTTATTACAATGCGGACAATATTTTTTGAGAATTAGTCTTTCTTTGACGTTTTCTGATTTGTGCATCGAGTAATTTCTCGAATGACATTCCTCGCAGATCATTATTATTTTTCCACGCATAAAAAACTAACTCGCTAAAACAATATACACAATGATAAAATGGTTGTCAATTTATAAATTGATTATGATGTTAATTCTCGAAATTACTTTTTGCCTTTTTGTCACACATTCGATAAGCTTCTAAAAAGCTAGCGTAAGTATCTTTAAGTCTGGCTACAACACGTCTAACTTGTTTAACATTAATCTTTAACATTTTAGAAATATTTATCATCTCGTATCCATCTAGATAGAACATGAGAATTTCTTTATCGAGTTTAGTCACTTTCTTTGAGTCGAAGACCGCTAATCTTAAAGTATCTTTAGCACTAAATTCTAGTGCTGGATCATCGTTTACGCCGAATATCTCATGATATACCTTAATCGTATCATCATCATTTCTAGTTCTTATCTTTTCATCCAAAGAAATATAATTGAAGCCATTTAATTTTTCTAATCTATTTTTTCTATCGCGTACTTCATTTAAAAAGCGGTTACGCAAAAGAGTGACCCAATAAGAATAAAAATTTCCTTGCGAAAAATTAAAGCGCTTTAAGGAATAGATGAAAACACTTACGATGGTAGAAAAAATTTCGTCTTTTGTTAAATATAAATCAAGATTCTGAAAGTAACGCCTTAAATACGTTTGGCTATAAGAAATATAGCGCTTATAAATGATGTTAAAAGCATCGAATTTATGACGACGCGAAAGATAGATGAGATACTCATCATTAAGGAGAGCAAATGACATAAAACCTACTTTCTAATGGGATTTTAAAATGTGGCTGATGTGAGCAAGAAAGATAGATGTAGCACTAGTGACATTAAGACAAGGAATAGGGCCATCTAATGGGATTTTGACGCAAAAATCGGCTTTTTTTAACGTTAAATTAGAAATGCCTTTGCCTTCATTTCCTACGATTAAAGCAACCTTGCCGTTATAATCTAAATCGTACATCGAATCGATAGCGTGATCACTTGTTGCATATGACCAAAAACCATGATCTTTTAATATATCTAATGTGGTGTTAATGTTCTTTACCTGACAAATTTTTAAGTGACTCATAGCACCTGCACTTACCTTATAAACGACCGGCGTGATTGGAGCTTGCCTATCGTCGCGCAAGATGACCCCATCGACATTAAAAGCCGCTGCACTTCTAAATATAGCACCTAAGTTATATGGATCTAATATACCATCTAAGATAAGTAATAGTGCGTCATTCTTTTTGTCGATATTTTTTAATAAATCATCTAATCGATAGTATACATAATCTTTGACAATACCGATGATACCTTGGTGTACTTGGTGAGCGCTCATCTTGTCTAATTGTTCCCGTGTTTTAATTTCATAAGGAACATCCAATCTTTCTAATATTTCTCGATAATTCTTATTAAGAACGACTTCAGTCACAAAAACTTTTTGAAGAGTTTTCGCCTTCAAGGCTTCTTCGCAAGCTTTTTTCCCATAGATATATATTGACATACTTGGATAGAAAAAAGTCTCATCTTTTAGATAAGACCGGTTGAGATATGAATTTCAAGAGGTTTTATGGCTTGTCTTAGTTCATCCATAAAAGCAGTCATCGAAGCTTTAGAAACTTTTGAACATCTAATATTTACTCTAAGTGCTTCATTACCATCCAATTGTACGATTTGAGAATCGACATCGCGAATATTTACTCCAAACCTAGAACCAACTGAAAGAAGTTGTTTAATGAAAGGCATCCCACTTGGAACGACGATAGTAATAATTGGGTTTTTGCGTGCGGCAAATCTTTCAAAACGACGAAGCATGATGAGAACACTCATTGCCACTAGTGTAGTCAAAGTCGCTAAGACGAGATTACCACTTCCAGCAGCAAGTCCTACCGCCATCGATAGCCATAAAGTAGTCGCAGTCGTTAAGCCTTTGACGCTAATACCAGTTTGAACGATTGTACCAGCACCTAAGAAACCGATACCAGTGATTACTTGAGCAGCAAGTCTAGCAGGGTCACGATTAGCAAATTCACCACCACTAAAAACATTAAAACCATATATCGAAACGATCATGATGAGACATGACCCTAGTGAGACGAGTATATGTGTTCTTAATCCTGCTGAGTGACCATTATATTCCCTTTCAAAACCGATGATACCAGAAAGGATGATGGTCATGAGGATACATAAAAAACAAAGGATGAGGTTGCCAAGCCATTCATAGCCCACTAGTGAACCACCAAAGCCACTATTGAACCATTGAACGATAATATTATCCACTGTATCAATTGCCATGTTTCTTCTTCCTAAATATTAATAGAGACCTTTAGCGACTAAAAGAGACCTCAAAGCGTCGCTTGTAGCGAAATCTTTGTTCTTTTTAGCCTCTATATATTTATTATAGAGTAATTTTTCATCTTTTGAAATAAGAGGAATATCAACTTTATAACCAAATAAATTCATCATCGTATCAAATTTGGATAAATATAATTTGAGTTTGTCCACTTCATCTAATCCACGATGTAAGTAAGTATTAATTTCTTTAATTAAATCAAACATAGCTTTAAAAGCGTTAGGAGTATTCAAATCGTCACATAAAGCGGTGATAAATTCATCAATATCAAAAGATGGAGCGTAATGATAATCGATGTCTAAAAATGCCAAACGTAATCTTAATGAACGATATGTATTTTTAATTCGTTCAAACGTGTTAATTGCGTTATTTAAATTCATGTCATTATAAGCGATTGGTGCTCTATAGGAACTAGACAAAATAAATGTGCGTATGACATTTGCGTCATACTTATCTAAACAAGCAGAAATAGTGATGACGTTGCCTAAAGACTTGCTCATCTTCTCTGCTTCACCAAAGGTGATGAAACCATTATGCAACCAATACTTAGCAAGATGATGACCGTGCATCGCTAAAGCTTGAGCAATCTCATTATCGTGATGTGGGAATTTAAGATCAAAACCACCACCATGAATATCGATGAACCCATCTTGAGAAGCAAATATCTTATCGATGAAAACAACACACTCTGTATGCCATCCTGGTCTACCCTTAGACCAAGGTGAAAGCCAATTAAAATCTTCATTAGTCTTTTTCCAAAGAGCAAAATCTAGTGGATTTCTTTTTTTGTCATTGATTTCAATTCTAGCCCCACTAATCAAATCATCACGTCTCATCTTTGATAAACATAGGTAATCATCAATTTTTGATACGTCAAAATAGACATCGCCATCTACTTCATAAGCAAAACCTTTATCAATTAATTTAGAAATATAATCGATGATATCTTCAATGTGTTCGCTTACTTTTGGTGTATAAGTTGGGGTTATGACATGAAGTTTTTCTCTTATATTTTGAAACACTTCAATATATTTTTTAGACAAATTTAAAGGATGAACACCTAACTCTTTTGCTCTATTGATGATTTTATCATCAACATCCGTGTAATTTGAAACATAAGTTACCTTATAACCTAAATATGAGAATAGACGGTAATAAACGTCAAAAACGATAGGAGGTCTTAAATTACCAATGTGCGGTTCATCATAAACTGTCGGCCCACAGACATACATCGAAATGTTTCCATCAATTAATGGAATGAGCTTTTCTTTTTTGTTCGTTAAAGAATTAAATAGATAAATATCTTTCATGCCATCTATTTTAAATAAATTTATAGTGAAATAGTAGTTATTTAAAAATAAAGTCAGTCGACATGATTAAATTTGTGCACTTAAAATTGTTTAAGATACATCTAAAACATTAATTGTGCAGGAAGACCTGTTTGATCATCCATCGGATTATCGTAAATATATTCTAATAAATCATCAAGATTATATTTACCTAAATCATACCAAGTAGCATCAATAGAAGGCACAGTGATAGGTTCAATTGACGTCGGATAAGAATAACTATAGCGAGCGGCTGAATCGATACTAAAACCTAAAACATTCGCGTGCTGGACGATAGTTTGTGAAGTTAATAAACCATCGATATAAGCACCTGACCACTCCATATAAAATTCTGCAAGAGTGACATCATTAATCGTGACGAACCATCCTAAAGATTTGCTATCAGTTGTTCCTGTGAAAGAAGAAGTGACGATATTACCATTTTCTTCGTCTAATAAAACGTAAGGACTATAATCGCATATGGCTGCAAAATCGTATTTTGTAGATATACCCATAACCATATTTTGTTCTTGGTAATGAGTTTCACCACCATATGTAAAAGACATTTTATATGATGTCGTACAGACATAATTTACTTCCTCTAGGGGATAATACGTGCCATCATTAGCGAAAACCGTTCCTGACGCTTCCATATGGATTCCGCTAACGTCAAGGACTGCTGACATGGTAGATATTTCTTCTACTAAATCGATTGCACCAGATCCTTTTGAATATCCATAACTTGCTGGACCATATACTGAAGCACTCTGATATAATTCATTTTCTACTTCATAAATGACGTAACGAACATTCTTTGCTTCTTCATTTAGGGTATTTAATGTTTCTAACGCACGCGATTGTTCCATAGGAGTGGCATTAGGAATATCTGGTAATTCTGCTTTCAAAGTCAAACCTGTTGGACTACAACTCGCTAAAGTGATGCCTAAAAAACTTAAAGACGTGATAAGTAATTGTTTTTTCATATTTTTAACCTCCACAAATTCAAAATAGCATAAAAGATATGCGATATAAAGTAATGTTATTGTTAACAAAATATATTATTCATATGAATTGAGTTGATCCACTACTTCAATGATGTCAAAGGCGTCTTTAACTTTATAACAATTTTTAAGAACGTGAATGTTGTTTTTTAGTTCATAACCATAAGTTACAAGACATAATTTCATCTTTGTATTCATAGCAAATTCATAATCGACGAGAGAATCACCTACGTAAAGAGATTCACTAATTTTTAAATCATATTTCTCTACAAGAGGAGATAACGCTCTAGCATCAGGCTTTAAATATAATCCTTCTTCATTTCCGACAAAATCGACAATGAGACCGTCAGTAAAATATTTTTTTACAGCGCGAGTAAGAATACGAATCGGCTTATTAGAGACGATGAAACAGCGAATGTGTCGTTCTTTAAGCGCTAATAAGGTTTCAACAATTCCAGGATACACTCTTGTCCTCGTATTAGATTTTTCTTCGTAAAGTTTAAAGAAAGTTTCTTTAAATTCTTGTCCTTTCGCCTCATCATAAACTCGCATCATATCTAAGGCACGTCTTACGAGAACATTTTGTCCATTACCATAAAGAAAAATACCATCGCCTCTTTTAAAATTATGTAGTCTTTTTTTACCAAAAACATGCTCCTCAGCCAAATTTAAAGCTAGGAGCATGTCATTCATCGTATCGAGCAAAGTGCCATCTAAGTCAAAGATGACGTTTTTAATCATAATTATTTTTTCACCTGCGGATATTTCTCGCGATTTGCTTCGTATGTCGTGTGGAGCAATTCATGAGCGAGATGCGAACAAGGTTCGCCTAAATAATCTTTATAAAGTTTCTTAATGTCAGGATTGTTATGTGATTGGCGTAATACCAAACGTTCATCTTCGCTATAGAGGACGCTTGCACGTTTAGCGATATAAGTATCTAAAATATTCGCATCTTCATTCGGCAATAAATTTGGATGGACATAAGGTTGACCGCCACCATTGATACAACCACCAGGACAGCCCATGATCTCGATGAAGTGATATGGTGATTTACCATTTTTTACATCTTCTAATAATGGTTTAGCGTTTTTCATACCGCTGACGGCAGCAATACGCACCTCTTGATCACCCATTTTAATCGTCGCTTCTTTAAACAAAGAAACATTTCTAACTTCCTTGAATTCAATCTTAGGATATTCTTCACCAGTAAGAGCGAAATAAGCTGTACGTAAAGCCGCTTCCATGACACCACCAGTGACGCCAAAGATGACACCAGCACCAGTATATTCACCTAGTAAATCTTGATCAAATTCTTCTTCTGGTAAATAGTTCCAGTCGATACCAGCACGTTTAATCATCTTAGCGAGTTCGCGTGTCGTAAGAACGGCATCTACATCTTTTAAACCATCCACTGCTCGATTTGCAGGACGATCTTTTTCATACTTTTTAGCGACGCAAGGCATGATGCTCACGACGAATAAATCTTTAGGATCGATATCATGCTTTTTCGCATAATAAGATTTAATGATTGCGCCGAGCATCTCGTGTGGTGATTTACAAGATGAAACATGAGGAATAACTTCAGGATAATAGTATTCTAAATAATTAACCCAGCCAGGAGAACAGGACGTTATTTGAGGCAAAACCCCACCATTTTGAATTCTGCCTAGTAATTCGTAGGCTTCTTCCATAATTGTTAAATCCGCACCAAAGTTCGTATCAAAAACACGATAGAACCCTAATCTATGAAGTGCAGCAACCATCTTACCAGTACCAACTGTGCCAATTTTAGCACCGAACTCTTCAGCGATGGCGGCTCTTACAGCTGGAGCAGTTTGGACGATAACTTTTTTGCCTTCTTTAAATGCTTTATCAACTAAATCGATTTCGCTATGTTCCATGAGTGCGCCTGTAGGACAGACATTCACACATTGACCACATTGAATACAAGGAGAGGTCGCAAAACTTCTATTACCACTTGGTCCGACAATCGTATTAAAACCACGATTTTCAAAACCTAAGATACCGATGCCTTGTGCATCTTTACATCTTTCAATACAACGACCACATAAAATACATTTAGAAGTATCTCTTACGAGAGATGGTGCAAGGTTATCGAAAGTAGTAGGTGTCTTTTCGCCTTGATACATTCCTTCTCTAGCGCCGACAATTTTTGCTACCTCTAAAAGTTCACAATGACCATTTTTTTCGCATTGTTGACAATTCATGTTATGATTCGATAATAACAATTCGACATTTGCTCTTCTTGCTTCCATCGCGTTTTGATCAGCAATAGATATTTCCATGCCTTCATTAACTGGGTAAACACAAGATGCAACTAATCCTCTTGCACCTTTAACAGCGACGAGACAAACACGACACGACGCTTTGGAACATTGTCCATGGTTGAATGTACACAAAGAAGGAACACGATAACCGACGGAACGGCAAGCCTCTAAAATAGTTAATCCTTCTTCAACTTGATAAGGATGACCTTCAATTTTAATATTTACTAATGCCATATATTTTATCCTCCGCAACTTATTCCTTCACGATAGCTTTGAAGCGGCAAGCACTGAAACACATACCGCACTTAATACATTTGTCTTGGTCGATGACAAATGGTTCTTTACCAACTACACCGCTGATGGCGGAAACAGGACAATTACGTGCGCAGAGAGAACATTTTTTACAAAGTTCAGGCACTACTTTAAATTTCATGAGATGTTTGCAAACATGAGCACGACATTTCTTCTCATCGATATGTTCTAAATATTCATCCATGAAATTAGCAGTCGTCGATAAAATCGGATTAGCAGCTGTTTGTCCTAAACCACATAATGAGCCTGCCTTAATCGTCTTCGATAAATGTAATAAATCATCTAAATCTTGTCTTGTTCCATTACCACGAACAATCTTATTCAAAATTTCTAATATACGCTTAGTTCCGATTCGACAAGGAGAACACTTACCACATGATTCATCACAAATAAATTCCATGTAGAATTTTGCGACGTCGACCATACAGTTATCTTCATCCATCACGATAGCGCCACCAGAACCCATCATTGAACCTTTGGCTACTAAGTTATCGAAATCAATAGGTGTATCTAAATCTTTTTCGGTTAAGCAACCACCCGATGGTCCACCAGTTTGAATAGCTTTAAATTTCTTACCATTCGGGATACCACCACCGATATCGAAAATAAGTTCTCTTAATGTCGTACCCATCGGCACTTCGACAAGACCGACATTGTTGATCTTTCCACCTAAAGCGAACACTTTCGTACCTTTAGATTTTTCCGTACCATATTTTGTGAAATTTTCTAACCCTTCACGCAAGATGTAAGGAACACATGCTAAAGTTTCGACATTGTTAATGATGGTAGGTTTCCCCCATAGACCACTAATAGCAGGAAACGGAGGTCTAGGACGAGGCATACCACGTTTACCTTCGATAGAATTTAATAAGGCTGTTTCTTCGCCACAGACGAAGGCACCTGCACCTAATCTAATATGTACATGGAAACTAAAATCAGTGCCTAAAATATGGTCGCCAATTAAACCCAACTCTTCTGCTTCTTTGATAGCAATTCTTAAACGTTTGACAGCGATAGGATATTCAGCACGAACGTAAAAATAACCATTGTTCGCCCCGATAGCGTACCCCGCAATCATCATACCTTCGATGACGTTTAGCGGGTTTCCTTCTAATATGGAACGATCCATGAATGCCCCTGGATCACCTTCATCGCCGTTACAGACGACATATTTCGTATCATTTTTTTGATCGTAAGCAAATTGCCACTTACGACCAGTTGGGAAGCCGGCCCCACCACGACCACGAAGACCGCTCTTAAGAATGAGATCGATGACCTCTTGTGGCTTCATGCTAAGTGCTTTTTCTAATCCTTTAAAAGCGCCATAACCTAATGCTTCATCAATATTTTCTGGATCGATATGACCACAGCCATGTAAAGCAAGACGTACTTGTTTCTTATAGAAGTTTATATCATCTTGTCTTTGAACTTTTTCATGTGTATTGGGGTCGACATAAAATAGTTCTTCCACTACTTGATGGTTTAATAGATCTTGTTCGACAATCTTCTTAACATCTTCTACTTTCACTGCATGATATAAAGTATCTTCGGGGAAGATTTTGACGAATGGTCCTTGACTACAGAAACCAAAACAACCGACGTGATTGACACTTACTTCGTCTTCTAGATTATATTCAGCAATTAATTTTTGAAATTCTTGTAATATTTCTTCTGAGTGAGATGCCATACAACCTGTGCCTCCACAGACGACGACCGCTCTTTTACCATCTAAGCCTTCGATTTTTTTCTTAAGACAACTCGAACAATGGGCAATCTTTTCATCTAATTTTTTGACTGAGTCAATCATAGTGATTCTCCTTCTTCTAATTTACGATATTCTTCGATGATTTGAGGAACTTGTGCGACAGTAACTTTCGGATAAACTTTACCATTTACGTTGACTGCTGGCGCAATACCGCACGCACCAATACAACGCAAAGCGTCGAGTGAGAAAAGACCATCTTCGCTCGTTCCACCCGGCTTAGTATCTAAAAGTTCAGCAAATTTATCGATGACTTGTTGACTACCTTTTACGTAGCAAGCTGTGCCTAAACAGACACCGATGACATATTTACCTTTTGGTTTAAGAGAAAAGAAAGCATAGAAAGTGACGACACCATAGACATCAGACACTGGAATATCAAGTTCACTAGCGATGATTTCTTGTACTTCGAGAGGAACGTAACCAAACTCGTTTTGTACTTCACTTAAAATCATGATGAGAGGGGTCGGTTCATTTTTGTATTGCGCACAAATTTCTAAGATGCGCTTCTTCGCCCCAGCGGATATAGTTGCCATGTACTTATTACCTCCTAGAATAGATAAGCATGTTACAAACAAAATAATTATAAATTATTGTATTTACTTTTACTACATTTAATTATGACAGTCAAAAAAGTCACACTACACATGTAAAAACAGCAAACAACATTTAAACAAAAACACTAGTTTTAAATTTAGATAATTAGTCATCTATTCTTAAAAAATGATACAGGTTTTTTAAGCAAACGTTCGCGCTTTGTAAAGCGCTGACAAGAGTCTTATCTTTCGCGTCCATATCACCAGCGTAAAATACTTTATCATCACACTTTGAAACGATGTTATTGTCTTTAAAATCGAAGATATTTTCTAATGCTTTTTCATCATTCATCGTCCCGATAGCGAGAATATAAAGGTCAGCAGAAATAGTTTCTTCTTCATCGCCATAATAATCTTTGAAAACCATGTTATTAAATTCATCAAATCGTAAAGGTGTTCGATTAAAAATATATTTATCGACGACTTGAAATGCTAATCGCTTTTCTTCTTCATTCGCTCTTAATCTTTCTTTTTCCCTTCGATATACACCATAAACTTCTTTAGCAACATATTTAGCGCTAGCGATACAATCCATCGCCACATCGCTCCCGCCGATGACGACTATACGCTCATAAGCATCAACTATCTCATCGTGCCTCATCTTCCTTAAAAAATCTTGGGCTAAAATTACTTTTGGATGTCCCTTCATGAAATCATAGATACGAGCTTCGTGCATACCAATAGCAAAAACAATTGCATCATATTTCGCCTTCAATTCATTAAATTTGATATCTTTACCAAAAGACATATTAAGATGCACTTTAATGCGATTATTCAATAAATAATCAAAATCTTTTTTAATCGTATTTTTGTCTAATCTAAAGGTAGGAATTTGCTCTTTTAACGCTCCACCTAAGTAAGGTAAAGATTCAAAAATCTCTGCATTTACCCCATCTATAGATAATTTATGAGCGATATAAACTCCTACTGGACCGCCACCAATAATGGCGACATTTTTGCCTATTAAAGGCTTAAGATGCGGCTTATCTTTTCTATCATTTAAGTTTGCTAAATATAAATGTAATTTTCTAATTTCAATAGGTTTATCAATTTTGCCTCTAAGACAACTAGCCTCACAATATTTAGAACTAGGACATATCATTCCGCAAATTGATGAAAAAGCATTTTTATCGTAGACAAATTTTGCCCCTTCTTCCTCTTTATCATTTTTAATTAAGTCGATAAAATGATGTGGTTCATTTTGAATAGGGCACGCTAAAGAACAAGGATGATTCTTGCATCCTAAACATCTTTTAGCTTCTAATTTAATTTCATCGGTATTAAATAATTCTATCTTGTTATGCCTAACATCTTCATAAATTGGATTAGCAATTTTTGTCATATATAAATTATGCGATAAGATGCATAAAAAGACACTAAATTTCAACGAAGAACAAAATAAATTTACTCGGTTACATATACTTTGATGATGTTGCTTCTCACTGTATTATCTTCTGTTTCAATATGATTGTATTTGTCATTAATTACTTTTACTTGTACATCAAATTCGCCCGCCTTCAAAGCGGTCATATAGTTATAATTAAAAACAAAAGCGTCTGGATCATTTAAACATTCGAATTCCAAATATGCATAACCATTGTAGGGATAAATAGTAAAATCCACTTCCTCGCTTTCGCCTACTCTCATTTCTATAGGACCTTCAATATCTATTTGATATGCATCATTTAGATAAAAATAAATATGATAAATTTTTATGGGGTTAGAAGTAAAAACATTACCATCAATATCTTTTACTTCTAGTACAAAAGTAGACATTTGATAAGAATTAGCAAAAAATGGTGAGTCACCATCTATGTATGTGGGGAACGCATGCAAATCTTGAAAAGTTACTAATCCGGTTGATTCTATCAAACGAGGAAAAATATAATCTGCATATTTATCGTCAGATATTTCGTAATCAATTAAGTAATCATCTTTTTCTGATTGTTCATCATAAATGACGCGATACTCATCAACCTTTATGTCTATATCCTCTGTAATTGTGCTAGGATATGTTGGTGTATCAACGATAGTAAACGTCGTCGGCTCGCTAATATGAAAACCGTTAATGCCGCCAATGACAGTAAATGTTCCTGGACTTAAAGCAGTAATTTGATTTCTTTCGAATTTCACGTGTTCGGCGCCATCGATAATTCTATACGTAGCACCATACATCCACCTATAATCAATTACTTCTCCAGAATAATATAAATCATCATATATGTTCCCGCCCATTCTTAAGAGAACTTTTTCGCCAACTCTTATTTTAGTTTCATACCCTCGATCGTATATTGTTGGTTGAGTATAGAAATCACCATATTTTAAATCTTCATCTACCATGACGTATATGACCACATAATCTGATACTTCACCACAGGTGGCAGTAATGTGCAATTCTTTATATATATCGGACATACCGTCTGGTATAGTCACTAAGCCATCAGAACTGACAACAGTATTTTCAAACGATCCTATATATCCATCAATATGAACGAAGTTACAACTCCATTCAATAGGTTGTCCATTATTGTAAAGGTGTAGTTGATACGTATCACCGTCAAATAAATTAATAATTTCTTCACCAATTAAAGTTCCATCATCTTCATAAGGAACAACCCAGTTGTCTGAAATATTATCGCAAGATGTAACGCTATTGACTGAAAGTAAGCAAAATAAAGGAACTAAAATAGTTCTGAGGAAATAAGTTCTTTTCATAATAATATCCCCGGACCAACTGGGCCTATAACATTGTTGCAATAAACGCACAAATTAAATGTACACAAAATTAGTCCAAGTATTGGAGGAGCAATAAATTTAACCCTTTTCATATTTTTAAGTTATCATGTGTGTATTTAAATTACAAGTAGGCAGTTATAACCTAAACCTTTTATAAATATAAAAGCCCTTCAACGAAAAGAATTGAAGGGCTTATCTACAAAATATAAAAATTTGTTTAACTAAACGACAATATCTTTTGTTTTACGTTTTTCACCACGTCCTGGCTTAAAGACGACTTCGCCTTTACTAATTGCCCCAACAGGACACACTAATGAACAGAGCAAACAACCAACGCATTTATCAGTATTGCATGTTGGTCTTCTAAGTTTTTTGTCCCATTCCATGGCTTGATGTGAACCATCATAGCAAGAGATGAAACAACGTCCACAACCAACACATTTATCGTTATCAATTTTAGGATAAATCTTAAAGTCACGATCTAATTCTTCAGCTGGAATGATATTCTTATTTGCTAAACCAACTAATTCACTTAAATGATCGACACCCTTTTCATCCATGTAGTGCATTAGACCATTACATAAATCATCGATAATGCGATATCCATATTGCATAATTGCTGTGGTCACTTGCAAAATTGACGCTCCGACGAGAATGAATTCAGCTGCATCACGCCACGTCTCGATACCGCCAATACCAGAGATAGGCACATCACGTGTTTTAGGATTATCTCTTAATTGTTGAATAAAACGAAGAGCAACTGGCTTCACTGCTTTACCACTATAACCAGAAATAGATGACTTGCCATTGACGATAGGTAATCCCACTTCTCTATCTAAATCAACATTTAAAATAGATTTGATAGTGTTGATACAAGAAATAGCGTCTGCCCCACCTTCCATACTCGCATAAGCGACTTCTACCATATCAGTAATATTAGGAGTCATCTTAGCGATGACAGGCAACTTAGTTGCGCTTTTCACCGCTTTACAATATTGACGACATAAATCAGGATTTTGTCCAATCGCTGAACCAAGATGCGTATCAGTCATCTGAGGGCAAGAGAAATTTAGTTCGATCATGTCTGCTCCTGCGTCTTCGACTTGTTTTGCTAATGTCTTCCAATCTTCATCATTGCCAGCCATGATGGAAGCGACTAATACACCATCAGGGAATTCTTTTTTAAGACGTCTGATATCTCTTAAATCGTCTTCTAACGGATGCTCGGTCAATTGTTCCATATTCTTAAAGCCAACGAAAGATGTACCTTCTTTTCTTAAAGTATCATAACGTGGAGAGCATTCATCGCATGGATCTTTAATTAGTGTTTTATAGACGATACCGCCCCAACCAAGTCTAAAAGCTTTCGCACACATATCATAGCAATTACCAACTGGCGAAGATGATAACATAAATGGGTTTTTAAATTTAACCCCTAAAAATTCAATTGATAAGTCTTTTTTAATCATAATTATTTCGCCCTCTCTTTCGTAAGGAAATTATCGATGAAATAATTGGCTTCTTTCGCCGTTTTCACTGCTCCGACGACGGTCTTATCGCCATGAGCAATATCACCGACGACGAAGACATTAGAATCACCAACGCGGTAATTAGTCGTCTTCACTTCACCTGCTTCATAATCTAAACCAAATTGCATTCTCGCTACTTGACCGACAGCGAGAATGATATGTTTAGGTTTAATCGAGATGACGCTATCGAGATGACGATGTTTAAAGTTGACAGTTATGCCATCATAAGACATAGGCACATAACCATCGATGATAGAAACATTTTGCGCTCTAGCTTCGGCTAATTCTTTTTCACTCGCTCTAAATTCACTAAATTCTTCATAGACGACATCGATGACTCGTGGTGTGCCAATACGTTTTAAAGTCGTGACGACATCCATCGCTACATCACCACCACCGATGACTAAAACATCACTATAGACGTCGATATCGCCATTCATCTCTTTCGCACGTTTTAAGAATTGAGTAGCGAGTTCTACCTCATGATGAGTTTCAAACATCGGTAAAGTTTTAGCGAGTTCATAGCCTGTCGCAACGATGACAGCGTCATATAGTTCTTTTAACTTTTTAAATTCTTCATCATTCACACGATGGTTAACTTTATGTTCGACACCTAAATCTAAAATGCGTTTAATTTCTAAATCTAAAACGTCATTTGGAAGACGATAACTGGGGATACCATAACGTAAATAACCACCCAACTTCTCATCTTTTTCAAAAATAGTTACGCTATAACCTTTCATTCGTAATAGAGCCGCTAATTCTAAAGCCGCAGGACCACTACCAATTATCGCGACTTTTTGACCTAATTCACGTTCAGGTTTCTTCAAGATATTCATCTTCAAATTAGCCTCAAAATCCGTGATATAACGTTGAATCTTTCCAATTTCAATCGGTTTATCAATGCCGGATCTTGAACAACCTAATTTACAATATTTTTCTTGTGGACACACTCTAGCGCATATTGCCCCAAGTGCATTATTTTCTCTTATTACTTCCGCTGCACCTTTCTCATTTAAAAATCTCAAGGCGCGAATAAACCTAGCTGGGTCTGTGCCAGCAGGGCAATTTTTTGAACAAGGTGCATCATGGCACAATAAACACCTGCTCGCTTCTTCGATTGCTAAAAGTGGTGAAAAACCTTCTTCAGCTTCTTTTAAGTAATCTTTCATAGTTTTTTATCTCCTAGTAAATATCATTATCTCATAATCACGATGTTTATTTAATGAAAAAATTTATTCTTCACTAGTGTGAAATAAAGATAAACAGTGCTTTCTAGCGATTTTATCTTAGAAATTTTACAAAATTTAATATTTTTTGAATCATTTTTACTACTTTTAATGATATTTTTTCATTTTTCGCTAAAAATGATCATAATTATATATAAAAATTAATGACATTTTACTAACTCTACTACAATATCTACAATTTTTCGCTTGCATTTGTATGTAATCTGTATAAAATTCACGTTGTGGAGGCTATTAACTATGGCAAAATATAGTAAACAAGACATATTAAACATTGCCAAAAAACAAAATGTACAATATGTTCGCTTACAATTTAGTGATATTTTAGGAACGAATAAAGCAGTCGAGATACCTGTCGCTAAATTAAAAGACGCTTTAGAGGATAAAATTTCTTTTGATGGCTCTTCTGTGGAAGGTTTTGCTCGCATCAAAGAGGCAGATATGTATTTAAGCCCTGATCGTAATACATGGCTCATCTTAGATTTTGAAGATTTAAAATATGGGAAAGTAGCAAGACTCATCTGTGATGTTTACCAAACGAATGGTAAACCATATCCTGGTGATCCTCGTTATATTTTAAAGAAAACTTTAAGAAAGATGAGGGAGATGGGCTACTCTAGCCTTAACGTCGGATTTGAACCAGAATTTTACCTCTTCAAAATGGATGAAGAAGGTAAACCAATACTTGATCAAATGATTGATAAAGCTTCTTATTTTGATCTCTCCCCTATGGATGGAGCAGAATATGTAAGAAGAGATATCGCTCTTGCGCTAGAACATCTCGGATTTGAAGTCCAAACAAATCATCACGAAGTGGGGCCTGGGCAAAATGAAATCAATTTTAAATACGACGACGCTCTCATCACTGCTGATCGCATACAAACATTAAAACAAGTCGTTAAAATCATCGCTGGCAAGCATGGCTATTACGCGACATTCATGCCGAAACCTATCGAGGGATTACCTGGCTCTGGAATGCACGCGAATATGTCTCTTGTCGATTTAGAAGGAAATAATGTCTTTTGTGATGAAAACAGTAAAGATGGTTTGTCTTTAGCGTGTAAGAAATGGATAAGTGGCATTTTAAACCACGCTCGCGGTTTAGCGTTTATCACAAATCCAGTCATCAATTCATATAAACGTCTTGTCGCAGGTTTTGAAGCCCCAATATATGCGACTTGGTCACAAGCAAATAGATCGTCGATGATTAGAATTCCTGCACAAAGAGGCAACGCTACGCGCACAGAAATTCGTAACGTCGATTGTATGGCTAATCCATATCTTGCCATTGCATGTTTACTCAACGCAGGATTAGATGGAATCAAAAATTTGAATGATGATGAAATTATTCCTTCAATCTCAGAAAATTTATTTGAACTTACCTTAGATGAAGTGATGAAAATGGGTATCAAACGTATTCCATCTAATTTATATGATGCGATGAAAGAATTTAAAAAAGACATGTTATTAAAACATACTTTAGGTGATCAAATATTTGATAAACTCCTCTACATCAAAGAGAAAGTATGGAAGGAATATTCGATCATCGTCACACAATTTGAATTAAAACGTTATCTCTAAAAAAGAAAAAAGGTCACCTCGCGGTGGCCTTTTAAAATAATTGATACAAATTGAGAAATTAGTCGATCCAGAACACTTTGTCGTAAAGCAAGATCGTGATGATATCAATGATCCAGACGATCCAGAAGACGAAGATGACAAGAATACTTAAGACGAGATGTAAAGCATTGTTTGCTTTCAAAGATTTGCAAATACGATAGATAATCCAAGTGATGTTAAGAACTGGGATACAAAGTACGAGTTTAACTAATTTACTCGAACCTTCCATCGTCTTGATAAATGAATCCATCTTCTATTTCTCCTTTTCTTAAATGACGAAACTCACGAGAGTGATTGGGGCGTCGTCACCACGACGAGAGCCTAAATCTAACGCACGAGTGTAACCACCATTACGATCTTTGTAACGAGGTCCTAATTCGTCAAATAATTTGTCGATAGCGCGTACCGTTCCATCAGTTTGGTCTAAAAGAATACTTAGAGCCTGGCGACGGCTAGCGAGGGTGTTCTTCTTCGCTAAAGTGATGAGTTTATCGGCGAGAGGAACTAAATCTTTTGCGGTAGCTTTCGTCACTTTCACTTGCTCATGTAAAACGAGATGCGTGACAGTGTTACGAAGCATCTTTTTATGGTCACTAGGCGTATAAGCCGCTTTAAAGCGAACACCTGTTTTACCATGTACGTTATGACGTCCTTGTGATGGCATTTTCTATACCTCCTTAATCGACGTTAGGTCCGTGCTCTAAGAAGCTTAGACCTCTTTCTTCTAATTTATCTTTCACTTCTTTGAGTGACTTCTTACCGAGATTACGTACTTTCATCATCTCATCTTCGGTCTTCTTGACGAGTTCACCGACAGTTTGAATACCAGCACGTTTCAAGCAGTTGAAGGAACGGACAGAAAGATCCAAATCTTCGACTGGTAAGTCTTGGAATTCATTCACTTCTTCTACCGTCTCTTCTTTATACATATCGAGGTTTTCCGTCACATCGCTAAGAGTGAGGAAATGTTCGAGATGTGTGATGAGTATTTTAGCAGCAAGAGCAATTGCTTCATCTGGATCCATCGAACCGTTCGTCCACACCTCGATGATGAGTCGATCATATTGGCTAGAATTGCCAACACGCGTTTGTTCGACGCTCGTATTCACTTTGGTAATTGGTGAATAATTAGAGTCGGTAGCGATGACACCGATATGTTTTGGATCAGTAGGACCCGCGATATTATTTTCGCTAGTGACATAACCACGATAATTTCTCGCATACATCGTCATATTAATCTTGCCGTCGCTAGAAAGATGACAAATTTCAAGCTCTGGGTTGACGATTGTCACGCCAGCTGGGCATTTGATATCGCCAGCGGTGACGACTCTTTCAGTTTTAGAAGCAACCTCAAGAGTGAGTTTACGAGTAGTAGAATCGTTGATATCATCAATTTGGATGACGAGATTTTTTAAATTTAAGATAATTTCAGTAACATCTTCGACGATGCCAGGTAATGAACTAAATTCGTGTCTTGCACCTTCGACTTCAATCGCATAGATACTAGCCCCTGGTAAAGCACTTAGTAAAACACGACGTAAGGAATTACCAATCGTGATACCAAATCCACGTTCTAATGGTTCGAAGGCAAAGCGACCATAGTGGCTATCTTTATCCATCGTCACCACTTTGAAGTTCATCTTTTCAAAAGGATTAACTAATTTATGTTCCATAAAAACAAAACTCCTTTCGATTAACCTTTAGGTTTCTTCGGTGGACGGCAACCATTATGTGGAATAGGTGTCGTATCTTGAATGGATAAGATTTCTAAGCCAGCGGTAGCAAGGCTACGCACTGCACTTTCTCGACCTGGACCTGGACCTTTGACGTCGACATCGACCGTCCTAATGCCTTGATCGAACGCTTTTTTAGCTGCTGCTTCACCAGCGAGTTGAGCGGCGTAAGGAGTAGATTTTCTTGCACCTTTGAAACCTAACACACCAGCACTAGACCAAGTGAGCACGTTACCGTGTTCATCGGTAATGGTGACGATAGTGTTATTGAAGGTAGCGTGAATGTGTGCCACGCCTTTCGTAAATGCACGTTTAATTTTTCTTTTACGTGTCGTCTTCGTATTAGCCATGTTAGTTCACCTACCTTACGCTGTTGCTTTCTTCTTGTTAGCGATGGTTTTCTTCTTACCCTTACGCGTACGAGCGTTCGTACGAGTGCGTTGACCGCGCACTGGTAAGCCACGTCTATGACGTAAGCCACGATAACAGCCAATTTCTTGTAAAGTCTTAATATTGAGTGCTACATCACGACGTAAATCACCTTCGACTTTATATTTAGCAATTTCTTGACGAATGCGGACGAATTCTTCATCAGTCAAATCTTTGACGCGGGTATCTTCACTCACTTTCGCATCTTTTAAAATTTTCTTTGCTGTCGTATTTCCGATACCAAAAATGTAAGTGAGGGAAACGACGACTCTTTTGTCATTTGGAATATCAACACCAACGATACGTGCCATATTCTTTTTTCCTCCTAACCTTGTCTCTGCTTATGCTTAGGATTTTCGCAGATGACCATGACTTTGCCATGGCGGCGAATAACCTTACATTTATCGCAGATGGGTTTAACGGATGGTCTAACTTTCATATTAATAAATCCTCCGTATGGTACTATTTGTACCTAAATGTAATGCGGCCTCGTGTTAAATCATAAGGCGAGATTTCTATCGCAACTCTATCACCTGGTAGGATGCGTATGTAATTCATGCGGATTTTACCAGAAACGTGGGCCTGAATCACGATGCCGTTATCGAGTTTTACTTTGAACATTGCATTCGGTAAATTTTCGATTACGACCGCCTGTGTTTCGATGACATCAGTCTTCGCCATGTTCGTCCTCCATAGTTAGAATCTTATAACCGTCCTTCGTGACAGCGACGGTATTCTCATAATGAGCTGTCATCTTCTTATCTCTCATCTTAATCGTCCAACCATCGCCTAAGACCTTGTATTCAGGTGAACCTAGACAAATCATCGGCTCGATCGCTAATGTCATCCCTTCACGTAATCTAATGCCAGTACCTGCTTCACCCTGATTAGGAATATAAGGATCTTCATGGAATGATACCCCTACTCCATGACCGGTGAAGTCTTCTGGAGAAGAGAAGCCATATTTTTTATAGTGTTCTTCGATAGCGTGAGAGATATCGCCGATATGATTACCAGGTTTAACTTGTTTTAAACCTTCGAAGAACGCTTCTTTCGTCACGCGTACTAATTCTTCGACGCGTGGTTCGACGTGACCGACGATATAAGTTCTCGCGGCATCAGCAATATAGCCATGCTTCGTCACGCCTAAGTCGACGGAGACGACATCTCCGTTTTTAATAATCTCTTTGCGAGATGGGATACCATGGATGAGAGTATCATTCACGCTCACACACACCGCACCTGGGAAGCCTTCATAGCCTTTACAAGTTGGATAGCCATCGTGAGCGAGGATGATATCTTCGCATCTTTTGGCAATGTCATACGTCGATAGACCAGGTTTAATGAATGTTTCTAATTGTTTGAACACTTCATTTATGACTAGTCCTGCTTGGTGGATGAGTTCCACCTCACGTGGTGATTTGATGATGACCATTATTTTTATTCACCTCTGATGAGCGAGGAGACATCTAAGAATAAATCATCTTTCTCCTTGCTACCATCGACGGTGACGAGATTACCTTTATTAGCGTAATAATCTAATAATGGCTTCGTCTCATGTTCATAATGTTCTAAGCGAGTCGTAAGAGCGGAGACGTTATCATCTTTGCGTTGAATAAGTTCTCCACCACAAATATCGCAGACACCATCGACTTTCGGTTTCATCGTATCGACGTGATATGGTGCGCCACAAGCTTTGCAGACGCGGCGACCACTAATCCTACGGATGAGTTCTTCTTTCGGCGTTTCGACGTCGATGACGAGGTCGATGGAACGATGCATCTTCTCCATCATCTTATCTAACGCTTCTGCTTGAGGAATGGTCCTCGGGAAACCATCGAGTAGAAATCCTCCTTTACAATCGTCTTGGTTAAGTCTTTCCTCGACGATGCCAATCGTGACATCGTCAGGAACGAGGTGACCTTGATCAATATATGATTTGGCTTTTAAGCCGAGAGGAGTTTCATTTTTCATCGCTTCACGGAACATATCTCCCGTAGATATATGAGGCAACTTATAAGCGGCAATGATGAGTTTCGCTTGTGTGCCTTTACCCGCTCCAGGCGGGCCCATGAGAATAATATTAGTTTTCATATTCTTTTAAAAACCTCTTCTTCCAGCACTTGCTACGACTTCTTCATAACTCTTACCAGCGAGTAAACCTTGAATTTGATTAGAAATTTCTAAGGCAACACCGACGACGATGATGAGTCCTGTACCGCCGATGGCGAGGGATGAATTTTCACCAAAGACACCAGTGAGAGTAAGAATGTTTGGTAAAGCGGCAATAAAAGCAAGAGCAATCGCACCAATGCAGGTGATACGATTAACTACCTTACGGACGTATCTTTCCGTCTCATTGCCTGGTCTAATACCTGGAATATAACTTCCATTCTTCTGGAAATTTTCAGCGAGTTGTTGTGGGTTGATTTGCATATTCGCGTAGAAGAATGAGAAGAGAATGATGAGGATGATATAAAGAATTAAGCCCCAGCACATGTACCATGTCGTACCATCGATTCCTGGCATTGGATTCCAAGCCGAAGTATTGAAGATAGTAAGCCAAGTAGCGTTATCTTCCGTCACGCCCATAAACGAAGCAATGATGCTAGGCACCATGAGAATCGCACTAGCGAAGATGACTGGAATAACACCACTTGCATTCACTTTGATCGGTAAGAAGCTCGCTTGAGACATACGCGGATTATGACCGCCACCTTTACCAGCGTTTTGGACAGGAATTTTACGTTTCGCGAGTTCGATGAAGACGACGAAAGCGATGATGAGGATGAAAGCTAAGATGTAGACACCAAATTGGAAGATACCAGTCAAGATTTGATTAGTCGCAGCATTATTTCCACCCCATGAACCAACCCATTCATAGAATGCAAGTTGAATTTGTTGAGGTAAACTGACGACGATACCAGCAAAGATGATGACTGAAATACCATTGCCTAAACCTTTAGAAGTAATTTGGTCACCGAGATACATGACGATCATACCACCAGCGAGCATGACTGCGACGATGTAGACGTAAGACCAGAAGGAATCATCATTAAGAGTGATGAGACCTTGATTAGACATCATCATGATGATGCCATATGCTTGCACTGCTCCGAGAAGGAGAGTGAGATAACGAGTAGCCATCTCCATTTTGCGACGTCCTTGTTCGCCTTGTCTCTTGAGTTCTGATAAGGCAGGTAAGACATCGCTACTCAATAATTGGATGATGATGCTCGATGTGATGTAAGGCGAAACGCCAAGGGCAAAGATGGAGACGTTAGTTAATGCACCTCCACCAAGTAAGTTGATGAGCGATAGAGCGCTAGTAGAACTCATCTCGTTCGTCAAATCATCACTTAACGTCACGCCCGGAATCGTAATCGCAGCTCCGAGACGGAAGATAAATAAAATCATAATCGTAAAGAAGATACGACTCATGATTTCTTTATTCTTAAAGACGGAAAGGAATGTTTTCATGTTAGATTACCTTAACTGTGCCTTTAGCTTTTTCGATGCTAGTAACGGCGGATTTGGAGAACTTATGAGCGACGACAGTAAGTGCGACTTTAAGTTCACCATTACCTAGTATTTTAACACCATCTAATTCTTTTTTGATAAGACCTTTTTCAATTAATTTAGTTGGGGTGACTTCTTCACCGTCTTTGAAGACGTTTAATGAAGTGACATCCACTGTTGCATAACGCACTTTTTGGTTGTGATAGAAACCTCTCTTTGGAAGTCTTCTAAACAATGGCATTTGGCCACCTTCGAAACCAAGACGTGTATGGCCACCACTACGAGCATTTTGACCTTTATGACCTTTGCCAGCAGTTTTACCATTGCCACTACCAATACCACGACCTTTACGATATTTTTTGGTCACGCTTCCATCGACTGCGTGAATATTATGGAGTTCCATGATTATTTAGCCTCCTTTTTTTCTTGACCGCGAAGAGTACGTACCTCGGATGGGGTCTTCAATGAATCGAGACCGGAACTAAGAGCGCGAATAATATTGATGGGTGCTCTTGAACCATAAACCTTCGAGAGAACGTTCTTCACACCAGCGAGTTCTAAGATAGCACGCACTGGACCACCAGCGATGATACCTTTACCTTCAGGAGCGGGTTTAATGAAGACGCTACATGCACCATAAGTTGCCATCACTTCGTGAGGAATAGTGCCTTTCTTATTGATAGGAATCCTATGAAGATTACGTCTAGCGTGATCTAAAGCTTTCTTAATAGCGTCTGGTACTTCACCAGCTTTACCGCTAGCGAAACCATAACGACCTTTGCCATCACCGATGACGACAAGAGCGGTGAAACGCATACGTTTACCACCTTTGACGACTTTAGCAACACGTTTGATGGAGACGACACGTTCTTCAAATTCGCGATCGCGATCATTGTCACGACGGCGTGGACCACCATGGCGTTCACCACGGACATTGCGATCGAGACGTGGACGGCGTTCACCTTGACCAGGGCGGGCAGCTTTGTGCACTACTTCCGCACCATGTTCTTCGCTAACTTTATTTTCAGTTTCAGTATTTACTACTTTTTCTTGTTCTTCCATAGTGACCTCCTAGAGGGTTAAACCTGCTTTACGACACGCTTCAGCAAGAGCTTGAACGCGTCCGTGGTAGAGATATCCGCCACGATCGAAGACGACTTTTTTAATGCCTTTGGCTAAACAAGCTTTAGCTAAGGCTTCGCCGACGGTCTCTGCTGCAGCGACATTGCTACCATTATCTAATTTTAAGGAAGTAGATGAAGCGCTAGCGAGGGTAATACCTTTGGTATCATCGATGACTTGAGCTTCGATGTGCTTATTGGATCTAAAGACGCATAGACGGGGCATTTCACTCGTTCCGATGACTTTGTTACGAACACGAGCGTGTCTGCGTTTACGCATCTCATTTCTTGAAGTTGGATTAAGCATGTTCTATCCTCCTTATTTCTTACCAGCGCGCTTACCTTCCTTACGGATGATATGCTCGCCTTTAAATTTGATACCTTTACCATTGTAAGGTTCAGGTCTCCTCGTGAGTTTGATACGAGCAGCGGTTTCGCCGACTGCACGTTTGTCGATACCTTCGACGTGAACTTCTGTTTGCGAAGGACAACTAATTTTGACGCCTGGTTCGGGGACGATGACGACTTCGTGAGAATATCCGACGTTGAGGACGAGATTATCGCCTCTCATCATCGCACGATAACCGATACCGACGATTTCAAGTTCTTTTTTGAAACCATGAGCGACACCTTGAACTGCGTTAGCCACTAACGCTCTTTGAGTGCCATGGTTCGTCTTAGCAGCACTCGTTTCATCGTGACGAGTAAAAGTAATTTTACCATCTTCAATGTGTGTATCGATGTGAGCTAAGGCTTTGACATCTAATGTACCTTTCGGTCCTTTGACGACGATTTTATCGCCTTCTAAAGTCACACTAACACCGGCAGGAATTTCGATAATTTTATTACCAATACGAGACATATATTTTTCTCCTTTCCTTACCAGACGTAGCAGAGTACTTCACCACCGACGCCGAGAGAGCGTGCTTCCTTATCAGTGAGGACGCCTTTCGAAGTCGAGATGATAGCGATACCGAGTCCACTTAGAACTCGTGGAAGTTTCTCGACACCCACGTTCACACGTAAACCAGGTTTCGAGATACGTTTTAAACCGGAGATGAGACGGACACCACCATCTGTATATTTGAGAGTGATGTGAAGAAGTTTCTTCGTCTCGCCAGTCGTGACGTAATCAGTGATGAATCCTTCTTCTTTCAAGATACGAGCAATTTCGACTTTCATCTTGCTCGATGGCATGGAGAGAGATTCATGTTTTAATTGATTTGCGTTTCTAATGCGGGTAAGCATATCCGCGATTGGATCTGTCATCATGATATTTTCCCTCCTTTTACCAACTTGATTTCTTTAGGCCAGGTATCTCACCCTTATACGCTAATTCGCGTAGGCAGATACGGCATAATCCGAATTTAGAATAGACAGCGTGAGGACGTCCACAACGTACGCAACGTGTATATTCACGTACTTTGAATTTTTGAGGACGGGCGTGCTTGACTTTCATGCTAGTTTTTGCCATATATTCCTCCTCCTATCTTTGGAAAGGCATACCGAGTAATGTGAGTAACTCGCGCCCTTCTTCATCGCTCTTCGCACTCGTGACGATGACGATATCCATACCACGAATACGAGCAATCTTCACATATTCAATTTCTGGGAAGATCGATTGTTCTTTAATACCTAAGGTATAATTACCACGTCCATCGAAACTCGTCTTACTGACGCCACGGAAGTCTCTCACACGTGGTAAGGCAATGGAGATGAGTTTATCGAGGAAGTAATACATCCTCACACCTCTAAGAGTTACCTTACAACCGATGGATTGTCCTTCACGTAGTTTGAATGTTGCGATAGATTTTCTCGCTTTAGTAACAATTGGTTTTTGACCTGTAATATCAGTGAGTTCACTCACCGCTTCTTCTAAGAATTTAGAATTGACAGTCGCATCACCGACACCGATATTGACGACAATTTTGATGAGCTTTGGTACTTGCATGATGGATTTGTATTGGAATTTTTCCATAAGTGCAGGTACAGCTACTTTATTATATTTTTCTTGTAATCTCGAAGTTTCTTTAGCGACTTTATGAGCACCAGTCTTTTTAGCTGGGGCTTTCTTTTCTACTTTCACTTCTGCTTCAACTTTTGGAGCGCTTGCTTTCTTAGTAGGAGCTTTTTTCGCTTCAGTCGTTTTAGTAGAAGTTGCTTTTTTCGAAGTGGTCGCTTTCTTCGTAGTCACTTTTTTCTCTTCTGGCATATAAGTTTACCTCCTTATATCCTTTCACGGCTCTTGACCGCGACGCGCACCTTCACTTTATTCTTTTTATCGAATTCGTGACCAACACGTGTAGCTTTTTTCGATTTTGGATCGATGAGAGCGACGTTCGATACGTGGATTGGCGCATAAATTTCTTGGATGGAGCCTTCTGGTGTCGCCTGACTCGGCTTCTTATGTTTTTTATGGATGTTCACCCCTTCGACGACGACGCGTTGAAGTTTTGGATAAACCGCTTGGACAGTTCCAGTTTTACCTTTATCATCGCCAGCGATGACGATGACTTTATCACCTTTCTTAATGTGCATGATGAACCTCCTTATAGAACCTCGTTAGCTAAACTAACGATTTTCATGTAGCCATCGATTCCGTAGTCACGTAATTCCCTAGCGACAGGGCCGAAGACACGGGTACCGATTGGCATCTTGTTATCATCTAATAACACGATTGCGTTATCATCGAAACGAATGGTCGTACCATCTTTACGTACGTATGGTTTTTTCACACGGACGATGACACCTTTGACGATGTCAGATTTTTTTACTTTACCATTTGGGATAGCGTCTTTTACCGCGCAGAGGACGATATCACCAATACTAGAAGTTTTGCGGAAGGAACCGCCGAAGAGACGGAAGACACGCACAGATCTAGCACCGCTATTATCAGCGACGACGAGATTAGTTTCATTTTGTACCATCTTCTATTACCTCCTCTTCTAATTCTTCCCTCAACTCTTTTTCCGCTTCTTTCACACTTTCAAGTGCTTTCTTATCGACGGAGATGAGGCGGAATCTTTTCGTCTTGGAGAGAGGTCTTGTCTTCATAATCGTGACGACGTCACCGACGTGAGCGACATTATTTTCATCATGAGCGACAAGTTTTGTCGTAAATTGACGACGTTTTGAATATTTTGGGTGCCTTTTATGCGTCTCGATGGCGATGACGATCGTCTTATCCATCTTATCTCTGATGACGACGCCTTGGAATGTGGCACGACGATTTCTACTTTCCATCGTTATTACCTCCCATATTTAATTCACGTTCACGTTTGACCATGAGACAACGAGCGATATCTTTACGTACACGTTTGACATCTTCACCGTGCTCTAATTGGCCAACCGCTTTCTTACGACGAAGGTTCCATAATTCTTCTTTAAGAGAATAAACCTTCTCATTTAATTCAGTCTGGCTGAGATTGCGAATTTCACTAACTTTCATCATTACTCACCTTTGACCCTTTCGATAATTTTCGTCTTGATCGGGAGTTTATAAGCGGCGAGCCTTAGAGCTTCTCTTGCCATCTCTTCACCGACCCCGCCAATCTCGAACATGACACGGCCTGGTTTGACGACAGCAACCCAACTCTCTGGACTACCTTTACCACTACCCATACGGACTTCAGCAGGTTTCTTCGTCTTCGCTAGTTGTGGGAAGATTCTAATCCATACCTTTCCACTTCTTTTCGTATAACGCGATAAGACGATACGAGCTGCTTCAATTTGCTGAGCGGTAATCCAATCACCGGACACCGCTTGTAAACCGAATTCACCGAAACTTACTTCATTACCGGCTTTCGATTTACCTTCGTATTTCGTCGAATGAGGACGACGGAACTTTGTTCTCTTTGGTTGTAACATTATTGTTCGCCTCCTTCTTCTCCTAATTTTTCTTTTTTAGCAAGACCACGGAAGATCCACACTTTGACACCGAGACGACCATAGGTCGTTTTTGCTTCAGCAATCGCGAAGTCGATATCATATTTTAATGTGTGTAGCGGAACGCTACCTTCTTTATAACCTTCGCCACGAGCGATATCAGCACCGCCGAGACGACCGCTGACGAGAGTTCTACAACCTTTTGCACCAGCTTTACGTACTCTTTGGATAGCTTTCTTCTGCGCGGTTCTAAATGAAGCACGTTCCTCTAATTGTTTAGCGATGCTCATCGCGACGATACGTGCATCTAAATCAGGATTTTTAATTTGGACGACGTTCACGTCTAATTTCGTCGCTTTCACAATTTTCTTAAGTTCGTCTTTAATTTTATTAATCGTTGCACCTTCCTGACCGATGATGACACCGGGTTTAACACAGTGGATGTAGACGCTTACGACATGACCTTCTTTATCGCTAGATTTTACTCTTTCGATATCGACGTGGGAGACGAGAGGATTCTCATTCATCTTCCCAAACGTCTTTTCAAGATATTCGCGGATGAGGCGATCTTCGTTTAAGAACTTAGCATAATCTTTGCCTTCGGCGAACCAACGTGAATTCCAACCACGGTTGACGCCAATTCTCATACCGACTGGATTAACTTTATGACCCATATATTCTTTCGCCCTTCCTTTCTTATCTTTCTTTTACTACACAAGTGATGTGACTCATTCTCTTCACTAAACCGCTCGCAGAGCCTTTAGCGCGTGGAATGTATCTTTTCATTCTCATACCATCATTTGCGTAGATTTCTTTGATGTAGAGTTTATTTTCATCCATCATGAAGTTGTTCGTCGCATTCGCCGCTGCGGATTTGATGACTTTCTTCACAGGATCAGTCGCTGCTTTGTTGACATTATTTAATATGCCTAACGCTACTTTGACATCTTTTCCTCTTACGAGGTCGATGACTAAGCGAGCTTTGCGTGGGGTGACTCTCACGTTATATGCGATTGCGCGAGCTTCCGTGACCGCTGGTTTAGCAGGTTTAACTTCTTCTTTTACTTTCGCTTTTTTACCACGTTTTAACTCTTTAGTATCTTTTACTTCGAGTTTTTCTTCTTTTTTTGTCGTTTTACGTGCCATGGATGTTCACCTCTTATTTCTTAGTCTGTGCTGCGGCAGCAGCTTTATCTTCCGCAGTATGACCAGTGTGGCCTTTATAAGTTCTCGTCGGAACGAATTCGCCTAACTTATGACCGACCATATCTTCCGTGATGAAGACGGAGATATGTTCTCTGCCGTTATAAACGGCAAAGGTATGTTCGACGAATTCTGGTAAGATGGTAGAACGACGAGACCATGTCTTGATGATTTCACGTTTGCCACTCTTTTCAATCGCTTCCACGCGTTTGATTAAGTATTCGTCACAGAATGGACCTTTCTTTAAACTACGTGCCATACTTTACTCTCCTTATTTTCTTCTTCTCACGATCATGCGGGTTGAGGCTTTCTTAGTATTGCGTGTCTTCACGCCTAAGGCTCTCTTACCCCATGGGGTTCTCGGTGCATCACGACCGACAGGCGATTTACCTTCACCACCACCATGTGGGTGATCAGTTGGGTTCATGACCGAACCTCTAACTGTTGGTTTGATGCCGAGCCAGCGACTCTTACCAGCTTTGCCAAGGTTAACTAAGTTGTAGTCTTCGTTACCGACTTCGCCAATCGTCGCGCGGCAGTTATCTAATACTTTTCTTACTTCACCAGATTGAAGTCTCAAGGTGACTGTCTTATTTTCTTTACCTAGAATTTGAGCAGAGGCTCCAGCGGCTCTCGCCATCTGACCACCTTTGCCAGGACTAAGTTCGACGTTGTGCACTAATGTACCTTCTGGAATGTTCTTGAGCAACATCGTGTTACCAACTTTGACATCCACTACTTCGCCGCTGACGATTTTATCGTTAATCTTGATGCCTTTTGGAGCTAAGATGTAACGCTTTTCACCATCGAGGTAACTCACTAAGCAGATATTCGCATTACGGTTTGGATCATATTCGATCGTCTTTACGATAGCTGGAATTCCATCTTTGTTACGTTTGAAGTCAATGATACGATATTTGCGCTTATGACCACCACCGATATGACGGGTAGTGATGATCCCTTGATTATTACGACCACCAGTCTTTCTTAGACCGACTAGTAAACTTTTCTCAGGAGCGACTTTGCTTAATTCTTCATTGGTCAAACTAATCATGTTACGACGTGATGGAGACGTCGGTTTATAACTTCTAGTTCCCATTTTTTTAACTCCTATATTTTAGTTCTTAACCTTATTCTTTGAATAAGTCTAAGGCTTCATTCTTAGCGAGTGTTACGATCGCTTTTTTATAGCCAGGCACGCTACCTTTGTAACGACTGCCACGGCTCTTCTCTTTGCTTCTAACATTCGCGATGTGCACATTTTTTACTTCCACTTGGAAGAGTGACTCGAAGGCTTTTTTCACTTCGCTACGTTTAGCAGTTGGTAAGACCTTCACTGTCACTTTGTTTAGATTTTGCATATCGGCCATGCTCTTCTCAGTGATCACTGGCGCGATGATGACGTCGAATTGTTTCTCAGTTGGACTTTGGAAACGTTTAGCTTCGACTTCTTTTACTTCTTTTTTGCTACGTTTTTTCGTCTTCTTCGTAGCGAGTTCTTGTTCTGCCATTACGCTAATGCCTCCTCGATGAGTTTGACCGCACCTTTAGTTAAGACAACCGTCTTAGCATTTAGTAGGTCATATACGTTGATATCGCGTGCGCTCATGATTTTTAAATTACTAATGTTACGCGCGCTGTGTAGAACATGTTCGTCTTCTGTATCATAGATAACCGTCACTTTGTCTTGTGCTTTGATGTTATTTAGAACTTTAACTAATTCTTTAGTCTTAGTTTCATTCATCTTAAGTTCATCTAACACTCTGAGACGATCTTTTTCATGAGCGACATAACTTAGTGCGCTCTTAAGAGCGAGATCATGTTCTTTTTTGTTTTGTTTAATCTTATAATTTTGTTCACCAGTTGGACCAAATACAGTACCACCACCAGTGAAGAGAGGTGAACGAGTAGAACCTGCTCTTGCACGGCCTGTTCCTTTCTGCCTCCATGGTTTTTTACCACCGCCAGAAACTTCATCACGTTTTTTCGTCTTGGCGGTCGCTTGCCTACTATTGCTCATTTGCACGCGGATAGCGTTATAAATGGCTTGTTCGTGTACGTCGATGTTGAACACTTCGCCTTTTAACGTGAGTTTCGTCTCTAAGACTTCGCCTTGCATGTTATAGACATCGACTTTGATTGATTTTGCTGTTGCCATAGTCTATTCCTCCTTTTAGGCGTTTTCTTCGCTCACTTCATTAGCCGTCTCAACTTTTGGACGACGGTCTAATAAAGGCTTAATTTCTTTCTTCGTTCTTTGTGTTTTAATAGCACTTCTTACAGTCACTAATGATTTCTTAGGTCCTGGGATAGCACCTTTTACTAAGATGACATTTTTCTCTTTGTCAACTTCCACCACTAAGAGATTTTGAATAGTGACGGAATGGTTGCCACGACGTCCTGGCATTTTCTTACCCGGAATGACACGGTTATTCGTACGACCGTTGTTAGCGAAGGAACCAGAACCACGATGGTAACCAGAACCATGACCTTTTGGACCAATAACGTGATGGTAAGCTTTAATCGTACCGGTATAACCTTTACCTTTACTCGTACCGATGACGTCGACGACATCACCTGCTTGGAACATCGTCACATCGAGGCTTTCGCCAACCTTGTGATGCATGAGTTCATCACCTTTGAGTTCGATAAGATGTCTTTTGGGAGTAATGCCGGCTTTCTTAAAGATACCTTTTTCGCATTTGTTCGCTTTTGCTTCTTTTAAATCTTCGTAACCGATTTGAAGAGCGTTATAACCGTCAGTATCAGAGGTCTTAACTTGTGTGACGACGTTAGGATCGCAATAGATGACTGTTACAGGATACATCGTGCCATCTTCTGCATATACTTGCGTCATGCCAACTTTTTGTCCGATGATTGCTTTCACTTTGTTTTACCTCCTTTTCCTTATAGTTTGATATCGATATCCACTCCAGCAGGTAAATCGAGACGACGTAATTGTTCGATTGTTTCTTTGGTCGGGTTAGTGATATCGATGAGACGTTTGTGCGTTCTAATTTCGAATTGTTCACGAGAATCTTTGTTGACGTGCACAGAACGTAAGATCGTGTAGACTTGTTTTTCCGTCGGTAGAGGGATAGGTCCCACGACACCAGCTTTCGTCTTTTTGGCGAGAGCGACAATCTTAGCAGCACTTAAGTCTAAGATATCGTGTTCATACGCTTTGAGACGAACGCGGATTTTCTTTGAGTTTTTAGCCATGAATTTTTTCCTCCTATATTTATTTGCAGGCTTCTACGCTGCTAGCTCATCTACGAATTACCTGATACCCATTCATGACAACGCCTGTGGGTGTATCAGCAACCTCGCGAGTCCACGCTGCAGCCGTGTGCAATATTACCTCATACACGTGTGTGTGTCAAAAAGAAAATAAAATAATAAGTCATAAACTAATAAAAAGTTTAAATGATTTATACATTACACATTCAAATTAAAACTAAATAATTAAAAAATCTTTACTATGTTGTCCTCTATGGCTTCAAAATCCATCGCTTTTCTGCTTCTATTTTTTAAAGAATATTCACACCCACAATAATTTTGCTCATAAAGTTCATAACGTTTCGTCATTTCTTTACCGATAGCGATACCGCCACCTCTTTTAAAATCACTTAAAAGATATTTAGTGTAATGATATTTTGTACTTAACTTTTCACCGATTTCATTTAAAATTTTTGTCGGTTTATAACGAGAAACACTCATGACGGTCGTAAAATAATCATAATGATGAGAATTAGCGTAAGCAAATACTTCATCCATTCTTTTTTCAAAACATAATTTGCATCTTGTGCCGCCTTCTCTTTCATTTTCGTAAGGCGTGAGATCTTTCATATAATTTTCATTATCATAAGCAAAAAAGATAATTTTAATGTTGGTCTTAAATTCATCATTAAATTTTGCTAACATCTCTTCTATCGTCTTCTTTCGACGCTCATATTCGGTTAGAGGATAAATATTGCTATTATCATAAGCGATAGTCACATCAAAATATTGGCTGAGTAACTTTAAAGGGTAAGTAGCACAAGGACCACAGCAAGCGTGAAGCAATAAAGTCTTTTTCTTCTCGCTCTTTAAACTATCTAAAATTGATAGCATCTCGTGATAATCATCGACAAATTTTCTTTTAGTCATAGATGAACATCGCATCTCCAAAAGAGAAAAAGCGATACCTTTCCTTAGTAGCGTGAGCGTAAGCTTCCTTCATCAAATCTAAACTAGAAAAAGCACTGACGAGCATGAGCAAAGTCGATTTAGGAAGATGAAAATTCGTGATAAGAGCGCTACTGACAAATGGTGCATAGCCTGGTGTAATAAATATATCAGTGCTCTCTTTCGTCGCCACGAAGCGATGATATTTTTTAAAATTTGCTTCTAATGTACGCATACTCGTCGTACCGATAGGGATAATTCTTCTTCCTTCTTTTAAAGCTAAATTAAGGGTTTTTGCGGCTATTTCACTAATTTCGTATTGCTCGCTATGCATCTTATGGTCTTCGACTTTACTAACCTTAACAGGTCTAAATGTACCTAATCCGACGTGAAGAGTAATATCGACAACCTCTATTCCTTTCGCTTTTATTTCATCAAAAAGTTGTTCATCAAAATGAAAACCTGCTGTCGGTGCAGCAGCACTACCGCTCACTTTAGCGTACACTGTTTGATAAGCATTTTCTTCTTGTTCTTTTTGATGAATATAAGGTGGTAAAGGTGTCTCTCCAACCTGTTCTAATACTTCTAAAAATATACCTTCATAGTGGAAATCTAGGTGCCTTAATCCTTCATCTAAAACTTCGACACAAGTCGCAGTTAATACACCTTCTTTAAATATGATTTCTGTTCCTTTTTTCACTGCTTTGGCATTACCAATAAGACATTCATAAACATCACCTTTGATATGATGGAGCAATAGAGCTTCGATTTTGGCTCCTGTATCTAATTTAGTGCCAAATAACCTAGCAGGTATAACTCTTGTGTTATTGCGCACTAAAACATCGCCTGGTTTTAAATAATCGATGATGTCATAAAAATGTTTATCCTCAATAGATTTATTTTTTCTATCTACGAGCATGAGCCTACATGCACTTCTATCTTTTAAAGGATATTGGGCGATGAGTGATTCATCTAAAGGATAATCAAAAGCATTAACGTCCATAATTAAAAACCCTTATCCTTTCCAAAAAGTTCCATATAATTATCTTTAAATTCTAAGAATTTATCTTCCTTAATAGCTATACGCATCTTCTCCATGAAAGAGATGAGAAAACGAACATTATGAATGCTCAGCAATCTTTTACCTAATATTTCGTTAGAGACGTAAAGATGTCTAAGATAAGATTTTGTGTAGTGCTTACAAGTGTAACAATCACAGTTGTCATCTAAAGGAGATAAATCGGTTTTATATTTCGCGTCGCGAATATTCACTCGCCCATGCGATGTATAAAGTGCACCATGTCTTGCTAATCTTGTCGGAAGGACGCAGTCAAACATATCCACTCCTCTTTTGACTCCTTCTAAAATGTAATCGATAGAACCGACACCCATGAGGTAACGAGGTTTATCTTCTGGAAGAAAAGGCACACTATAATCGACCATCTTCACAAATACATCACGAGGTTCGCCAATTGAAGTTCCACCTATCGAATACCCCTCGAATGGTAATTTTGCGAGTTCAGTCGCGCACATTGCACGCAAATCTTCATAATCGCCGCCTTGCACGATACCAAATAAAGCCTGATCATCTCTTTTTCTTGCTTCAAGCCCTCTTTTCGCCCAACGTAAAGTTCTTTCGACGCTTTTTTTGGTATATTCATAACTCGAAGGATAAGGAATACATTCGTCGAGAGACATGATGATATCAGCACCTAGCTTTTCTTCGATGTCGATGACTGTTTCAGGACTAAAAAATAATTTAGAACCATCGAGATGGGATTTAAATGTCACGCCTTCTTCTTTGATTTGGCGATTGCTCGCTAAAGAGAACACTTGAAAACCACCTGAATCAGTGAGGATAGGACCATCGTAATTCATGAATTTATGTAAGCCACCATGTAAAGCGACAATATCTTCTCCCGGTCTAATATGTAAATGATACGTATTTGCGAGTATGACGCCTGCACCTAAAGATTTAATTTCTTCTGGCGATAAAGATTTGACAGTGGCTAAGGTGCCAACAGGCATGAACATCGGCACTTCGACATCGCCATGTGGTGTATGCAAAATACCATATCTTGCACCACTATTCTTATCGACATGTTTAATCTCTAAATAAAATCCTTTTGACATAATTATCACCATTTAAAATCGATGTGTTGATTAGCACCAATAATCTTCAATAAGCCTTTGCGTTTTTTAAGTGCCATAGCGATGAGATAAACACCAATCAAAACGACAAATTCACCAATCATGACGAGACCGACATTAATCCAAAAATCCAAATTCAAAACGAAATAAAGTTCAGCACCGACGACGAATCCATTAGCGATAACAGGCGCTAATAAAGCAAGTAAAAGATAAGGAGAAAACATAAGAGCGATAGAACTAATTAAAGTTGCTAATGTCCCAAATACAGCATCGACCCAGCCCATCGGACCGATAAAATTAGCAATAAAGCAACCAATAGTCACTCCGATGACATATTGTTTTCTAAAGAAAATAAAAATTAAAAGTGCTTCAGCAATACGAAATTGAATCCCTTCATAAGAAAAAGAGTATGTGACGATAGTGATGACTATGTATAAGGCAGCAATTAAGGCATTGACAGTAATGGAACGAACATTCATAAATCAAATCTCTTTTCTACAAAGTGAAATGAAGTAAAGCGGCTATACCGGCGACCAAACCAATAAAGAGCAAAGTAAAACAGACGGCGTGAATTATTCTCCACTTCATCTCTTGCTTTTTATCTTCTTTTGGTGCTCTTAGGCCCTTCTTTTCTTCATCCATCTATTTCACCTCTGATCGCTTTAGCAATTTCGCTAGCGATAGAAAAACATACTGCTTCTTCGTGTGGGAATGATAGTTCAATAGAATTAGAGAAGAAAATTTTGTCGATATCATGATGAACTAATTCTCGATAATTGTTCTCTTTTAATACTGCATGAGTAAAACCGACATAAATTGCTTTAGCACCCATACCTTTTAAAGCATCCACTGCTTCTAAAATAGTGCTGCCTGTATCGACGATGTCGTCGATTAAAAAGACAACTTTACCATTAGGATTACCCTCGATGTCTTTAATACGCGTTTCATCAACTTTTGGTCTAATCTTATAAATTTCACCAAACGTCACCCCAAGAGAGGATGCAAGTGCGATGCCGCGTGATTCACTACCGTGATCTGGCGAAAAAACCATGACCTCATCTTTTTTGTAATTATTTTCTTCCATCACTCTTAAAAATAACTGTTTATAAGTATTAGTCATCTCAATATTGTGCGTTTTAATATGAAAGAAAGAGGGAGTATTTTTCGTATGTATATCGATGAAAATGATTTCATCCACTCCACAAGACTCGATAAGACGCGCTGCTAAGGATGCGGTAATGGGATCTTTTGCGTGAATTTGTCTATCTTGTCTTGCGTAACCAAAATAAGGGGTTACCAAAGTAATTTTCCCAGATTTATTTTTCTTTAAAGAATCGACAAAAATCAATATTTCCATCAAATGTTTACTCTGCGGATAAGAGGTAGATTGGATGAGGATGATGTCTCTATCTTTCACTTCGCTAATAGGTTTAACCATCTCTTCGCCATCATAAAATGTGTAACTTTCGGCCTCGCCCAAAGGATAATTTAAAAGTTTAGACACTTCTTTTGCTAAAGCTTTAGAAGCAGATAGATGGAAGATGAGTGGTCGATTGTCTTTCATTTGTCTATTTTACCTTCGATACTTGCATGTCAATAAAAGTGTTTCTTTATTGACAGCATTAGTTATTTTCTTACGTTTTAAATCGACGGGCAAGTGTTCTTTTTTTAAATAATCAATTAGTTCGTCGCTATAAAGGTAGTAACGTAAATCGACAAATTCAAAAGAATTTTTATTGTCATAAGGTCTAGTGCGATAGGATTTATAAACAATTTTACCATCAGGAAAAATGATAAAATTAGAAGGAAAGAAGTCTAACATTTTCCCAAACATCCGCGCATAATATGAATAATCAAAAATTGTCTCAATAATTTTTTCATCTAAATCTCTTAAGATAATTTCATCTAAAATAGAATGCCCTTCAATAAGTTCTTTGACGTAGACATAATTTTTCTTATCAATGTCGACAAGACGTGGAACAAGAATATTAGAATGAGTTAAAGTTTTAATGTCTTTTCTTATATTTTTAAATCTCGCTTTTGCACTCAAACTATACGCAAAATCTTCTTTGACAAAAGTGAGGATATAACGCTTATCATCTAATGAGACGATATAACTTTCATCGATATCAAAATCACTCTCGCAAGGTTCGAGAATTTTGTATGTTCTTTTCTTAATAGAATAGTTTTCCATCTTCGCATAAAAAATGCATAAATTGCATCTTCTCTCCTACCTTAGTCCCATTATGGTTAATATCACTTACAAAATCTATGAGTGTTTTTTCAACGTTTTTGCCAGCTTTAGCGTTAGTCAAAATTTCATCTACTTTTTCTACATCTAATTTAGCCTTCTCGAACAAATCCAAAAATGATTCGTGTGAAGTTTTTCCTGTTACAGGATGTTTCCACTCCTGATGATTATGATTCATATAATCATAAATGTCATCATTAGTTAATCCCTCTGGATAAGATAAAGCAAATAAGGTTGTATTGTGCATATGTTTAGCAAAAAATCTCTTTTTGCCACCTCGCTTTGAATTGAGGAATTTTTCTACAAAACGAAAATCTTTATAAGCTTGATAATATGTTTTTTTGCCGATATCCACGCTAAAAACATCTTTTGCGACTTGATAAAACATATGAGAAACGGCTATACCTTCTTCTTTGGACATATTCACTAATTCTTTTGGCTGTTTAAAGAAGGCTTTTTCTTCCTTCATGAGCACGTCGATGTAGGTCTCAAAATTCATATGTGCTAAAGAATAAAATTTAGCGTCATGAACTGTATCATTTTCCTTAAGAAAACCAGAGCGATAAAAAATGTATGGATGAGCATTTCTATCAAGACAATAATGCACCATAAAACCTCGAATGAACGATAAAAGCATCTCTTTATTTTGATCGTCCTGAAGTGCATAACGTATCATCTGTTCATATGTCTTAGCGATATTTATTTTATGCAACATATGACCAAAAGATGACCTGATTTGTTTATCTTTTCTTATTTTCAAACTATTGCCATAAAAGAAAAAACAATCAGGACCTTGACTAGCGAGCAAATATAAAGAAGGATATTTTTCATCTTTTTTCATCACTTCGCTTGCAAATAGATAATGAGTGTATAAAGCTGGCATAAAAACCGCCCCTTTCTATTCCATGAAATGGAAAATGATGATCATGCCAATGATGATAAGAATAGTAATTGAAGCCATGATGATAATAGGAAGCCAAGATATTTTTTTCGTTTCCTCACCATGATTATCAAGATAGGAATAATCGGCTTTTAATTCCTTATTTTTACGATATCCTTCTTCCCCTTTTCGAGGTGAAGTTTCTTCGATGTATTTTTCTTCTTTTTCCTGTTCTTTCATGTAATGAATGACTTCCTTATCTTTTATAATAACGAGAAATGAGGCGGAGCAAAAGTATGATGAAGAAAAAGTAAAGCGGTATGTCGATGAAAAAGACGATTGCCTGCGCCATAAAAATAATTAAAAATGGCACTTCAAAATAATAAGTCTTTAAAGCGGAGCCTAAAAACAAAGGAAATAATATTTCTAATACAGTTATAGCGTTTAACAGGCTGAAAAGAGGAATTTTATCCTCGTTCCTTTTCTTAAAATAACGATGTATGAGATAGACGAACACATATAAAAGAGCAAAGAGAATAAAAACTACAATCGCAGTGACTATTTTCATCCAATTTTCTAAAACAAAGGATGCACCACCACTTAAGGTTATATGATCTTGATAAGTGAGATAGATAAGGAGAGCGATATAGATGATAGACATCAAACTAATATTCACAATTAGCGAAATTGATGGTCTTTTGATTAAGGAAAATAGCTTGATGACAAAATAAGAGCAAAAACCTAGAAGAAGGTATTGTAAAGTAATTAAATAATAAGGCGGTAAACCTGTAAAATCGACGATAAAATAACCTAATAAATCGCTTAAACCTCCGACAATTCCCCCATAAATTGGTCCTAAGGTTATCGAACTGAAAATGATTAAAGCTGGACCAATAGAAATACGAACAAAAGGTAGAGCGGGTAAATTTTGAATCGACAAAACTTTAGTAAAGACGATGATGAGCGCTAAAAAGATACCAGCCAATGATATGCGCTGCACATGGCTCAATTTAAAAGTGTTCATAATCTTTTTCTCACCTCGTCAATGAAGGCGATAGAGCCGACGAAAAGGATGATATCTTCTTTATACAATTCTCGATATTTTTTTAATAACGAAACATAATCATTTGTGAAAGGAAAATCTTCTAAATAAATAAAATAATCATTTTCTGTCCTCGCTCTTTTATTATCAAACGTAGTGAGGACGATATCGTGACTTATCTTCTCTAAACTTTCGAGCAATAAAGGTAAATTTTTATCCTCTAAACAAGCGAAGATAATATGGATTGGCAAATTAAATAATCTTAATGAATCACTAAGTTCCTTCACTGCTTCTTCACTATGTGCACCATCGACGATGATGAGTGGATCATGACCTAATATTTCCATACGTCTATCTAAAGATTCAAATGGGTGTTTTTCGAGTTTAGAAAAATCGATGGGTAGCTTATCGTTTAAGGCCTTAGCCGCACTAAGAGCGATAATGAGGTTATGATATCCATATCTTGGTCCAAGATAAGTATATTGATGTCCTTCATAACTCAATTTATGTTCTAATGGTGAAACGTCTAGAACTTGATAAGAACTTAAATAAATTTCTTCGCACTTTAATTTTTTTGCTCTTTGTGCAATAGCGAGTTTGGCTTCTTCATTCACTCCTTCACCTAATAAAAAGGGCGTTCTTTTACGAAATATACCACTTTTTGAATAAGCGATTTCCGAAATAGTCTTGCCGAGGTAGGCAGTATGTTCAAGACTCACGCTCGTAATGATGGAAAGATTAGTGTCATCGACAATATTTGTCGCATCTATTTCTCCACCCATACCAACTTCTAGAAGAATGACATCTACATCCAGTGATGAAAAATAATAAAACATAATAAGAGTAATCATCTCGAATGTAGTTAAATCATATTTTTCAAATTCTTCGACGTATTTATTAAAATAAGAAACAAAAATATCATCATCGATGCTTTTTTCATCCACTCTTATCATTTCACTATATATATAGTGTGATGGCGAGACAAAACTCGCTACATGATATCCAGATGAACGATAAATCTTTTCTAAATAATGTAAAGTAGATCCTTTACCATTCGTTCCGGTTATGTGAATGATGGGTTTATTTATGACAAAAGGGTGTCTTTTTTTGAAACGAAAAATATTTTCGTTATCGTAAAGTTCACGATGGTCGTGTTCTTTTAAAAATATTTCGACTTCTTCATAAGTTTTAAACATTATTATTTCACTTCTTTCATCTTACTTTTTAAGGCTTTTTCAATATTTCTAGCGTCATCTTTAGCTTTTATACTCTCTCTTTTATCGTAAAGTTTTTTGCCTTTTCCTAAAGCGATAGTGAGTTTAGCTCTTCCACCAGTAAGATAGAGTTCAACAGGGATGATAGCAAAACCTTTTTCTTTAACTTTTTGAGCAAATTTTCTAATTTCGTGTTTGTGCATGAGCAATTTTCTAGTTCGACGCGGTTCATGATTGAAAATATTACCTTTATCGTATGGAGCGATGTACATATTCAAAATGAAAGCTTCACCATTTTTAAAGACGATATAAGAATCATCTAGCGAAGCTTCGCCTCTTCTAAGTGACTTAATTTCAGTTCCTTTTAAAACTAAACCCACTTCTAAAAAATCGTCAAGGAAATAGTCATGACGAGCTTTACGATTATTGACGATAATTTTTTTGTGTTCATTCGCTTTGCTCATAGCGATATTAAATTATATATTTAAAAACCACGAATGTAATCTAATAATTGAAAACACGATAAAAATTTTGATTAATTTTCTATAAATTTTCTAAAACAAAGTAATTACTTCAACGAAATATAAACTTCTGGTCCTTCACCTCGTTCAAAGATGAACTTATCTGGTGGAAAGATTTCCATAGGTTTTTTGACGCCGTAAGTAGAAAAATTTAGCGAGGGAAACACTTGATAAAGTTTATTAACTAACATAGCGAATGGATATTTACTATTTTCGCTAGATCCTAAAATATTAATTGCCAAGTCTAAAACCATGTCGAGTGTTGGCTCGATATCTTGACGTTCGGTCTGAATCTCATTTTCATCTTTTGCATCGGTTTTACCTACATCTTTCTTTTTCGTTACTTTTTTAACTGGTTTCGGTTTTAAAGTAAAAAATCTATCGCAGGCGTTGACAAACGCTTGTGGGGTCTTCGTTTCCCCGGCGCCAATGACGTACATATTTGATTCTTTCAATCTTTTTACTAAGCCAGTGAAATCACTATCTGAACTCATGATGCAAAATGCGTCAACGTTACCGGAATATAAAATATCCATCGCGTCGATGATAAGACGAGAATCAGTCACATTTTTTTGCTTGGTATAACTAAATTCTTGTACTGGGGTTATAGAATGTATGTTAATCAACTTGACCCAAGCTGATTCATAACGACTCGTGAAATCACCATACATTCTCTTATACGTCACTTTGCCAAAAGTGATGAGTTTTTCATAGAGTTCAGCAAAATAAGAAGCCGAAACATTTTCTGTATCGATAAGAAGGGCAATTTTTAAATTATTTTCCATATTCATTCCTTTCCAACATGCTTTTTAATAAAATTAAACGCATCTAAGCAAGCGTCTTCAATAGTGTAAATTGGTTCAAACCCAAGCTCTTTGCGTGCTTTTTCGATGGAAGCAAAAGACATAGCAGCATCGCCTTCGCGGCGGGGTCCTATGACATAAGGCAATTTGATATGATTTACATTGTTAAAAGCGTGAACGATTTCAAGAACGCTAGAACCTTTACCTGTGCCTAAATTATATATCTCACATTTATCTTTCATCCCTAAAATTTTAGAAAGAGCAAGAACGTGACCATGAGCTAAATCTAAGACGTGAATATAATCTCTTATGCAAGTACCATCTGGCGTATCGTAATCGTCGCCAAAAACAGTGAGATGATCTAGTTCACCTACTGCCACTTTCAAAACATAAGGCATAAGATTATTGGGAATATCTTTTGGGTCTTCGCCTAATAAACCAGATTTATGTGCACCAATTGGATTAAAATAACGCAACAAGATGACGTGCATATCATCTTCACTCGTAGCGAAATCTTTCAATAGTAACTCATTGATATATTTCGTCTCACCATATGGATTTTTGATGCCAACACCAACATTCATATTTTCAGTGAATGGGAGTTCACGAGATTCACCATAAACAGTCGCGCTACTAGAGAAGATGATATTATGACAATTATATTTTTTCATCATCTTTAGAAGAGCCAAAGTCGTATTGATGTTCACATCGTAATATAGAGTTGGTTTTTTAACTGATTCTCCTACTGCTTTTAACCCAGCAAAATGAATGATTGCATCGATGTGATATTCTTTAAAAATCTTATTTAAAACTTCTTCATTACGGACATCTGCTTCAAAAAACAATGGCTTTTTGCCAGAAATTGTTGCGATATGATCTAAAACCTCAATGTGAGAATTAACTAAATTATCGATGATGATGACTTCGTAATCATTCGCTAATAAATCTAAAACAGTGTGTGAGCCAATAAAGCCTAAACCACCTGTTACTAAAACTGTTTTATTCATCTTTTTCATCTCCTTTTTAATTCCTCATTAATAAGTTTACTAGCTAGAGCAGGATTAGCTTTTCCTTTAGTTAGTTTCATAATTAGACCGACGAGGAAAGAAGCCGCTCTACCTTTACCATTTTTAAAATCTTCAATGGCTTGAGGATTTTCATCTAATAACTTCTTAATCATTTCTTTTAAAGTATCTTCATCACTAATTTGTGTAATACCTTGCTCACTAACGATGTCGATAGGTGACTTATTATCTTTAGCAATAACTTTAAAGATGTCGCGTGCTTGAGCATTACTAATCTTATTTTCGCCAACTAAATTGATGAGTTCTCCTAAATGTTTTCCAGATAAGTTAAAAACATTATTTGCACCACTTACATAAGTCAAGACATCGCCATTAATGAAGTGAATGAGCAAATCATAATATTGGCAGGTCTTAGTTGCATCATCAAATAATAATGCTAAGCTACGATTCTTGAGCAATGTATTCGCATCATATTCACTAACTTTAAATACATTTGTGTATCTTGCAAATTTCACGTCAGCAAGTTCGTAAGAACTTTCAATCGTATCATTTACGAATTCATCGCTTAATTTAATAGGCAATATATTCGGTTCGGGGAAATATTTATAGTCAACCGCATCTGTTTTCACTCGCATGAGCACTGTTTCCATCTTTGATTCATCAAATCGTCTAGTCTCTTGCCTTACTTTTTCACCGTTTTCAAGCAATGATTTTTGTCTTTCAATTTCATATGCGATGGCTTTTTCGACGTTCGCTGTGCTATTTAAGTTCTTAATTTCTACTTTTGTACCAAATTCTTTAGCGCCTTCTTTAGCGATGGAAATATTGACATCACATCGTAAACTTCCTTCTTCCATCTTTCCATCACTAACATCTAGATATATGCCAATCTCACGTATCTTTTCGACGTATAATCTCGCCACTCTTGCATCATGAATGCATGGTCTAGTAACGATTTCGCATAGTGGCACTCCTGCACGATTATAGTCTAGTAAGGTGAAATCAGTATAGTGCAACTGCTTACACGTATCTTCTTCCATGTGAAGTCTTTCTATTTCAACACGCACTGAACTACCATCTAATTGAAAATCGAGGTAACCATCTGATCCGATAGGCCTTTCATTTTGTGTAATTTGATAACCTTTAGGCAAGTCGCTATAGAAATAATTTTTTCGATCAAAATGTAAAGTATGATCAATTTTCATGTGAAGAGCGTGACTTAGTTTAATAGCGTTTTTTACAGCTTCTTCATTAACAGTAGGTAGTGTACCTGGCATACCTAAATCGATAGGAAGTACTGAGGTGTTTGGTTTTGCGCCATAAGTGTTAGGTGCACTGCTAAACATTTTCGATTTGGATTTTGTTTCCAGGTGTATTTCTAAACCAATCGTTGGAATATAATTATTTGACATATTTATCGACCTCCTTAGCGGATAATCCTTTCATACCGCTAAAAGATTCAACTACTTCAGCAATATTTAATAAGTTTAAATCGTCAAAAGCTTTAGCGGTGATATTGATACCAAATGGCATGTTTTCTTTTAGACCAATAGGTAAAGTGATAGACGGGCCACCAGAAAAGTTAGCGATAGCGAGATAGTTGTCGTTAATGACATATGCATCTGATAGTTTATCAGTTGCATCAGCAAATTTTGGTGCAATGTTAGGTGCCGCTAATGAGATAAATCCATCTGCATTCTTTAGTAATTCGTTCAATCTTTGAACTATTAAACGTCTGACTTTTTTCGCTCTTAAAAACAAGGTTTTTTGATTTTCTTTATAAAGGACGTAAGAGCCGATGACGAATCGTCTTTTGATGAGATTTGAAAAGCCAACAGTTCTCGCGTTCATCATCACTTCTTGATATGTATTGCCTTCCGGTCTAGGACCGAATTTTACACCATCTAGATTGGCGTTATTACTCGTAGCTTCCGCAAAAGATATGACATTATATGTCGGATAAATCGCGCTTAATAAATCGTGACCAAACTCTACCTCAACAATATCCATTCCGGCTTCCTTCAATCGATTTAATAAATCGTGATATGTTTTCAATAAAGTCTCATCTTTTAAATTAATATCGAGATCTTTAAAAACTAGCAATTTAACATTTTTAACATTTTTCTTTTCAACATCTTCTTTCAATTCGACATTTAAAGATGTTTCATCTTTATCATCGTGCTTCTTTAAAAGATTAAATAAATGTCTAGCATCAATCACATCGCGAGTAAAATATGCAACAGTATCTAATGACGGGGCATAACTAAACAAACCAAAACGAGAAAGGAGACCCCACGTTGGCTTATAGCCAACCAAACCAGCATAGCTCGCAGGTTTTCTAACAGAATCGCCCGTATCAGAACCGATAGCGAATGGCACGACTGCACTAGCAACAGAAGCGGCACTGCCACTAGATGAACCACCAATGCTACGCACATGTGCTTTATCAAATGGATTAAATGTAGTACCAATGTGTGAGGTAGTGCCTGTACCACCCATCGCTAATTCATCCATGCTCGCTTTTGCAATCATAATTGCATTACTTTCTTTCAAAATGGAATAAATAGTCGCATCGTAAAGAGGAATATAATCATTTAATATGTTCGAGGAAGCAGTAGTCTTAATCCCTTTTGTCGAATAATTATCTTTTAAAACGTAAGGAATAGCAAAAAATAAATTGTTTTTTGGAACAACTACATGATCTAATTCTTCTGCTTTTTTTAAAGCAAGATCATCCAAAATCATCTCAAAAGCATTATCTTTACTTTCGTGCGCTCGTTTAAGAGCCTCTTTAACCAAATCGCTAGGCTTTACTTCACCTTTAACTAACGCTTCATGAATCTCTTCAATTGATAAATCTAAAATATGTTTATCCATCATAACACCACCTTTGGCAACTTAATCTGTCCGCTTTGTTTCTCTTTGACATTTAATAGCACCTCTTCATTGGATAATGGAGTATCGGCCTCATCTTTACGAAGATGATGAACTTCAATATCAAAAGGAAATGTCATCGGTTCAATTTCATCAACCCCTGCGATTTTTCCTAGCACATCCATCTGCGCTAAAGTGATATCAAATTCCTTTTGTAAGGTTAAAAATTCCTCTTCACTCATATCGAAGAGAAGTCGATGCGCTGCATCTTTGATCGTTTTTAAATCTAATTTGTTCATAATAAACTCATCCCTGCTTCTTTTAATAATGTTTCAAATTCCTCTTCACTCATAGTTTTGATGCCTAATTCATTAGCTTTAGTAAGTTTAGAACCAGGTTCAACCCCATGTATGACTATATCAGTGCTTTTAGAGACAGAGCCTGTCACTTTTGCACCTAAATTTTCTAAAATTTTAGTAGCCTCTTTTCTTCCATAGCGATTTAATGTACCAGTTAAAACAATAGTTTTAAGGTAAAATGGATTGGCTTCGTCTACCACGACATCTTCACCAAGATAAGTCATATTTACGCCTTTTTCTTTTAAAGAATTAATTAAGGCTATATGTGTTTCATCTTTAAAATAGTCGACGATGCTACGTGCTGTAACTTCCCCAACATCTCTTACCGCACGAAGTGTATCGAAATCCGCTTCCACAATTGCATCTAGTGTCTTAAATTTTTTCGCTAATGTCAAAGCAAGTTTTTCGCCTACTTCTTTAATGCCAAGTCCAAACAAAAGTCTCTCTAATGAGTTAGATTTAGATTTTTCAATCGCAGAAAGAAGATTATTAATCGATAAATCCGACCAACCATCCATATCGATAATTTCATAACGATGTTCATGTAAATCATAGATAGAAGGAATGTCTCTTAAATATCCTTGGTTGAAGAACACCTCTACGACTTTATCACCCATGCCGTCGATATCCATCGCATCCTTGCTAGAGAAATGGATGAGAGCTTCGCTATTACGTGCGGGGCAATGTGCATTAGGACAAAAATGCATCGCTTCAATTTTGATGAGTTTACTTCCACAATATGGGCAAGTGTCGATCATAACAAATGGCTTTTCTGCTCCAGTCCTACGGTTTTTAGCAACACGTACAACTTCTGGAATGACGTCACCCGCCTTGCGAATATAAACATAATCGCCAACCATGAGTTCTTTACTATTAACAAAATCTTCATTATGTAAAGTCGCTCTTTGGATAGTTGAACCCATGACTTTAACAGGTGTTAAAACAGCATTAGGGGTGACTTTTCCTGTCCTGCCAACTGTGAAAATAATATCTTCTAGTTTAGTGATAACTTCTTCGGGTGGAAATTTATATGCAATAGCCCATTTAGGAGTTTTTGCAGTATATCCGATAATATCGTATTTCGTCATATCATCGACTTTGATGACTAGACCATCAATATCATAAGCTAGAGAATCTCTTTTATCAGTGTATTCTTCGACAAATTTTAATACTTCTTCAATACCATGAACGAGTCGACGTTCTGGGTTGGTTCTAAAACCAAGGCTCGTGAGATAATTTAAGGCATCGCTATGTTTTTTAAAACCGCGTTCGGTCGCATTTGCAAAATAATACCAATAACCGTCAAGTTTTCTTTTTGCAACGATGGATGAATCGAGATTACGAATTGAACCGGCAGCAGCATTTCTAGCGTTTTGAAATAATGGTTCGCCCAATTCTTCCCTTTCTTTGTTCAATTTTAAGAAAGAGCGTTTAGGCATATAGACTTCACCGCGTACATCAAGTTCAGCTACGTCACTAATCTTTAGAGGAATTGATCTAATAGTTCTCAAATTGTTCGTGACATTTTCTCCTGTCACTCCATCGCCACGTGTTGCACCGTATAGTAGCGTACCATTTTCATATTCTAAAGACATCGCTAATCCATCAATTTTCATCTCACACATGTAATCGACAGCATCGACGTGAAGCACTTCTCTAATTTTGCGATCGAAATCTCGTAAGCCAGCTTCATCAAATGCATTTGCAAGCGATAACATTGAGCGTTTGTGAGTAATTTTCTCAAAAGCATCTAACACCACTCCACCGACACGATGGCTTGGGGAATTTGGGTCGTCAAACATTGGGTATTGTTTTTCTAAATCGATTAGTTCATTCATGAGTCGATCATATTCTTGATCTTCAACGGTAGGATTATCCAAAACGTAGTACTCATAATTATATCGATCTAGCAATTTCCTTATATCGGCAACACGGTTTTTAATATCTTCTAAACTCATGCTTCATTTCCTTTCTTTCCAATTCTTTTTATCGTCGGGTGATTACCTAACATAAGACGCGTCCCGCCAGCATCAAAATGTACCTCAATAATGCTATCTTTCTTCACAGACGTAACAGTACCTTTGCCAAAGAGACGATGTTCTAAACGATCGCCTACGACCCAATCATCAATACCATTACTATTCATTACTGGATTACCTTGTATGTGTGGCTTAATAGTAGAGATTTTTTTATTTTCACCCTCAAAATGCCACTCTTTTTTCTTATCGACACTCGTAGTGAGCATCGCTTCTTTAAAGAAACGAGAAGGCGCTAATCTACAACCTAGCACGTAAGAATATCCGCTATTATGAGTGACGTAAAGCTCTTTTTTCGCACGTGTAAAGGCGACGTAGCATAGCCTTCTTTCTTCCTCTAAATTTTTAAAGCCTTCCATGAGCGTTTTTTGATTAGGAAAAATACCTTCACTAAGACGCACTAAGAAGACAACTGGATATTCTAGCCCTTTGGCTGTATGCACTGTTAATAATGATACATTATCTCCTTCATTAATGTCGTCTTGAGCGCTTAAAAGTGCAACATTTTGTAAATATGCTTCAAATGTAGCATCTTCATCACCTAACGCATAATTTTTTGCATCTTCAAATAAAGCCATCACGTTATCAATTCGATCTTCTTCTTCGTCATCTTGCGCTAGATAATCGATGTAACCTAAGTCAATTATCATTTTCTGCAATATTTCATAATATGGTTTTTCTTTTTTTAGGATAGCATCTCTAGCCTTATCGATAAGAGAACACATGTGATCTAAGGCTAAATTTTGCGATACTTTTAAATATTTTGGACGACTATTCTTATCATCTATCAATTCATAAAGAGATAGATGAGCTTCTCTTGCATCATCCATGAGTAAAGATAATATCTTTTCGCCTAAACCTCTTCTTGGAATGTTAATAATACGTAAAAGCGCTAAATCATCTTTGACATTAGCTACTAATCTAAAATAAGCAAGAACATCTTTTATCTCTTTCCTTTGATAGAAACGAAGACCACCATAAACGCGATAAGGAATGCGTAACGCCATCAGCGCATGTTCGAAATCTAAAGTGAGGTAGTTTGATCGATAGATGATAGCAATGTCTTTATAATCATATTTACCAGAATCTTTAAGCTTTTTAATTGTCTCTGCAACGGCTTTTGCTTCTTCTTGTGGACTATCTTTTACGATGATGTTGACGTTATCGCCAGATGCATTTTCTGTGTATAGGTTTTTCTTAACTCTTTCACGATTATGACCGATTAAGGAATTAGCGGCATCTAATATCTTTTTTGTAGAGCGATAATTTCTATCTAGAATAATAGTTTCTAACAACGGGAAACGTTTTTCTAAATCCATGATGATTTTTTGATTGGCACCACGCCAAGTATAAATCGTTTGATCTGGATCCCCTACGACGTAAAGAGATGTATGCGAATCCATCAATAAATTCATAAATTCATATTGCACATCATTGGTATCTTGAAATTCATCTACGAGAATATGATCAATTTCGTTAAGATATCTCTTTCTCACTTCGGAATAATTTTTTAATAAATCAATTGCTTTGAGAATGAGATCATCAAAATCATAAGCATATATTTCACTTTTTCTAGTCTCATACTTGTAATATATCTCTATATACAATTTTTGATTAGGAATTCTATCATCTAATTCTATATCCTCGGGGTAATGTCCTTTACATTTTTCGTTGCTAATATAGTTAATAGCAGTCTTAATCAATTGGTCGCGTTTTGAATACCCTAATTCTTTTGCAATGTCGCTAAACAATTTAGCTTGATCTTCTTCATCTAAAATCGTAAATGAAGTCGGATAATTTAAAAGATGAATGTGATTGCGCAATATTTTGACAGCAAGAGAATGGAATGTCGAAATTTGCATGTCTCGTTCACCAACATGGATGAGGTCGATGACGCGTCTTTTCATTTCACCCGCTACTTTGTTCGTAAAAGTAATTGCGACAATGTGTCTAGGAGAAACGCCCATGTTCGCAACAAGATGCGCAATACGATATGTCAGAACGCGCGTCTTACCACTACCCGCTCCAGCGACGATGCGCAAATATTGTGACGTCGATGTCACTGCTTCGTATTGTCTTTCATTTAACTCGTCTTTGAAATTAATCATAAACTTAATAGAACTCCGCAAGCATAGGCTTCTTCATCTTTTTAATTTTATTTTTTCTCATCTTCATAGATTCCTCGCATCTTATTTGTTTAAGATACGTCTTCAAAATTTTGAATGAGAGGGTATACATGAGACCATAGAATCGAACATGATATCCTTTTCCTAAAGGCTTTAAAAATAAGAATAGGGTAATTGAAGTAAAATTAGAAAGAATCATTACCCCAAAAAAGCCAGTCCAACTAGATAAATTAAGTCCTTCGTATAAACTAATGGTTATAATTGCACTTAACGCAAATGGAATGAGAGGCAAGAATAAATTATCGATAAAATAAGAAATGATTCGTGTGTTTTCCATCTTGCGATAACGAGTAAAGCTCGCACCAATTAGGAAAATGATATTTACTACCAAACTATAAATGAAAGTTGCTACAAATCGTGTAGGCAATAAATAAGTTAATGGCAGGCCGATGAAAATGAGCAATACATAGATAATAATAAATGATAAATTAGCTTTACATCGCTTTGCGATGCTTAAATAGACATAGACGACATATGGGGTTGTTAAAGCAGTAATAAATAACGCAAGGAAAAGGAAGATAGATGATGGGAATAAGTTATACTGCATAAATTGAGGGGTGGAACCAAGAATAAATCCACTGATGGAAAGAAAGAATAAACTAAAACAAGAACCAATTGATTTTAAGTTTGATAATGGTTCTATAGGCATAGCTGGTTGTAACTTATAATATTTAAATTCGTTGATGTCTTCCTGATGACGCGCTCGATAATAAACACTAATAGCGGGGGCAAAAACCATGATGGAAATAGCGAGTCCTTTCGATGATAATTCAAAGAAATATGTCGTTTCAAAACATGAATGCATGTTAATGATAATAAAACTCATAAGTGTATAGTAGGCTATACGCTTATCGATATGAAAAAGTCTAAAAATAATGTAAATAAGATATAGACAAATTAAAACATAAAAAGCAAAACCAATAATTCCACTTTGTCCTAACACTTCAATAAAGCCATTATGAGAATACATGGTACGTGTCATCTGCTCTGGAATAGACATATATTTCTGAAAATAATCTACACCTCTGCCGAAGAATAGATAATAAGGATTAGATAGTAAATCTAAAGCCTGACGCCAAATATTTATACGACCATTATCAAAAACATTAATTCGCACATATTGAAAGAATAAATCAAAATTATAATGAACTTCTTCGATGAATAAATAACACATGACTAAACTAAGAATTGCGCCAACGATGACAATGATGAATATGAAAAGAGCAATGATGTGTGCTTTAAAATGATGTTTAAAATTCAAGAAGAAGAGTCCTGCGTAAAAGAGAATATAAGAGCAAACAGCGAGAAATAAACAAATATAACTCGAAGAAAATAAGCAGAATAGAACAAATATTGGGAGCAACAAATGATAATAAAATCTCTTGCGTCTCATATATAAGAAAACTGTTGCTAAAAAACCAAGGAGGCTAAAAAAACCAAAAATATTGACGTTGACGAAAACAGATGATGGGGCGTGTTCAGAATTGAAAAAATCTAATGTTTTAAAAATCTCTACATATTTATCAAATTCAAAAATGAGCGAATACGCATAAGAAAGAAGAACGAGTCCAATAAAAGCCACAAAGAAGTATCTATATTGATGGATGCTATAAAACTTACGCGGAATGACGATTAAAACAAAATAAACACTTACCGCTATAAGAATAATCCTAAGAATTGCTTCCGTTAAATCATTTGCTGAATGAGTAATTATAACATCAACTTGAACACCCTCTTTTGAATAAATTGAGACTATTTCTTCGAAAGGTATCATTGCAACTGTGAATATATTAATTCCTACAAAAAGGATGAGTAGAGTCACAAATAAATATGAAGGTCTAAGGTTTTTACTCTTTCTTTCAAGAATGAAGTATGCAACGAGTGTAATCGCAATAGCAGCAAAAAAGATGTAATGATCAAGAGGTGCAATTTTTGAGGAATAATTATATGAAAAAAGTTGAACAGCTTCGCCAAAATAAGCGATTAAAATAAGAATACCCCACATGAGCACATTGGTAATTACTAATTTTTTATTAACCATATAAATCAATTATAAACAAAAAAACAACGCACTAGCATTGTTTTTTTAATAAAAATAAAATTCTTTTATTTAAACATCCATCGTGCGGTCTTGTTTGTCTAAAATTGCATTGTCTGTTTTGACGTCTTTTAAGAGGAACGAAACAATATCTTCATATACTTGTTCTTTGTTGACTTCATTTAAAATTTCGTGTCTCATATGAGGATAAATTTTCGTTTCGACATCTTTTAATCCTAACTTACGATATATTTTTTCAAGTTTTAAAACCCTTTTACCGTATCCACCAATAGGATCTTCTGCTCCAGCTGCTATAAAAATAGATAAGTCTTTACGAATTTTCTTCAAGAAACGACGTTGCCAAAGTCTAGTTAATCCTTTTAAGAAATCGAGATAAAAGCCACGAGAATAAATACCGCCGCAGAGTGGATTATCTAAGTACTTATTATTGCTTTCCTTATCATAACTTAACCAATCGGCAGGACCAGGTTTACGTTTATTAAATTGTACATCTCTACCATTAGCTTCCTCTATAGCGTGCATTTTTTCAAAATGATTAATTTTTTTATTAACATTACCTAAAACTAAACGGTCAAGAAAAGGACTCTTGTTGTTACGAGTCTTTTTGGTGGTGATAAGTCTAGCTATATCATAACCTAAACGCGTAAATGGAATGGGACCACTAGTGCCCACTAATACAACACGAGAAATATGCTTAGTATAACGCTGAATATAATCTTGAACGACAAAAGAGCCCATGCTATGAGCGACGATGTAAGTAGGAACACAAGTAAGGCGTAATCTTGCAACTAATTCATCTAACACATTAACAAATTTTCTAAATCCAGATTTTGGCCATAAACCCAAACATCCTTTATCAGCAATTACATTTTCACCTTGTCCAAAATGATCGATACAATAAACATTAAGTTTATTTTTATTTAGAAATTTCGCAAAATCATCATAACGCGAAGAAGTTTCCTTCATACCAGTAACGATGATGACGTTAGCAATCGCATCATCAATTGGCCAAGCGTTGCCATACAGGACGTAATCGTTTTTAGATTTGAAATTAATTCTTTGCATACTCATAAAGTTACCTCGTGATACATCGCTATTATAGCAAAGTAACCCTAACTTTGTTAGGATTTTTTAAGTTAAGCCAATAATTACTATAGGATGACATCTAAATTTAATGCATCAAGTATTGCATCTGCACCTAAATAATAAGCAAAAATTTTTTTATTAATAATCTCTAACATGGTCGGCGTCCCAATCAAAAAAACCTCATTTGGGTCAGATACTCCTAAAATATCATCTTGGTCAAACTTTCCACCCTTATTAAATTCTTTTTCAAATAAACAATAGTAAAAATCATCGACACTTAAGGAATAAGGGATAATATGTTTTTTAAGAGCGCTACATACATAACATCCGCCGGAATATACATACACAAAATAATGGAAATTTGTTGGTGAAAATAGCGTATCTCTGGACAATTCCAAATGTTTTACATCATTATAAGAATAGGTAACAGGCGTAGTATTACAACTAACGATAGGCAAAATTAACGTTGCCAATAAATAAATTTTTTTCATATGTATAGATACACGAATATAGAAATAAAAGTAACACAAAATTATGTTAAAATTGATATATGAATATTTTGAATAAAAAATCACTAACGGCGAATTTATCGCTCATGGCTATCATGGGTGCAATAAATGCTTTATTTTCGTTATTCGCCACTTGGCTTCCTATCGTTTCTATTTTTTTAGTTATTATCTTGCCGTTTGCTAGTGTCATCATCGCCCTTTATTGTGAACCAAAATATTTCATCATCTACATTATTTCTAGTATAGGTGTCTCGCTTCTTATAACGATGTATAACATGCAATACACCTTATTTTATCTTATCCCTGCTATCTTAACTGGTTTAACTTTTGGATATCTTGTTCGTATTAAAACATATGGTTCTATCATTTTATTTGTTACCAGCGTCATTCAATTTTTATTAAGCTATATGATGATTCCAATCATAGACGCATTGTTTAGTAGCGACATCATTTTACAATTTCTGACCTTATTAAATTTAAAAAACAATGAATATATATACGTAATTGTTCCATCATTTATTTACATGTTAGCATTAACTCAATCGACTTTCTCTTATATAGCTATCGGTGGAGAAATTAAGAAATTTAATTATCCTATTATTCGTAAACCTCTTCCTGACTACATACCAATTATCATCACCACAGCTTTTTTAATATTGATGATTATATTTGCTTTCTTTCTCAGTGAAGCTAGTTACGTTTTTTTAATCGCCGCTAGTTATTTTGCTCTCTTATCGCTCATGAACTCAGTCACTAAAAAAAGAATGTGGATTTATTTAACCCTTGGCGGTTCGTTGTTTCTTTTCATCATTCTTTTTGCACTACTTTACGAACACGTTGCAAAACCAAATCATCTATTAGTGTTTGGTTTTTTGCCTTTATTCATCGTTCTTATTAACTCAATCAATTTATTATTAAATATAATAGTTAAAAGACGTAAGATAGAAAAAGAAGGGATAGAACGAGATGGTTAGTTTTTTCAAATCATTGGGTAGAGGTATCCTTTACGTAATAGGATTACCATTCATCATCGCTTACGTCGCTATCTACGCCGTAATAGCGTTCTTTATCATTGCCTTTATGTTTTTTAAAGCGACTATCTTATTTTTTAGAGGAAAGTCTTTATTTGATGATTTAGAAGAGGATAAAAAAGCAAAAGTCATATTGGAAAATATTGCCTTAAAAAATCAACCGATTACGCCAGCCTATGGAATGTATGGTCAAACTCCTCAAAATGTTTATCAAAATAATCAGCCAAACTATAATGTTCCACAACAAAATTTCTATCAACAAAATAATCCTTATCCACCGATGAACAATTACCAGAATAATCCTTATGGCAGTGTTAATGCATCACAAGACAACTATATGACAAATAACAATAACGCAGTTACTAATAGCGATGTTACAACTAATGTTGTTCCTCCTACTGTGGAAAACGACTCATCCATTAAAATTAAGGATGATCCTACCAAACAAAATTTAGATGAAGATAAAGCCGACAATATAATTAATGATGAAAATGTTATTGAAACACATTCCGATGATCAAAATTTTGATTACTATGATAAAGGAGAAGACGAATGATTAATATTTCTTCTTTAATCGCCTTAAGTGAAAACGATAAACGCGTCATCATCGCATTTGTGCTCATTTTTATTTTGCTTTTTGTCCTAGTTGGGCTTATTGGTATGTTGGTCACGAAAATAATGCGTGCACAAGGTAAAACAATTGATAAGATGATGCACGATATAGTCGTCACTGGTGTAGTAAGTGATAAAAAACATTTCAAGAAAGTTGCAAAAATTAAATCCTGGAGACGTTTATATAAACAAGCTAGGATTCCAATTATCATCGCTCTTGCCGCTACTGCATTGTTATTAGTTTACTACCTTGTAACAGGTTATTGGGATGCGAACATTTTTGGTGATTGGGGCGCGCCAAACGGTGAAGGAGGAAAAGGTTTTGCAACACTATTATTCCTCTGGGACTTTGAAAATTGTCCTACTACTACAATTTTTGGTATAACAATAATAAGTGATTGGCCCCCGCTTCTAAATACTCCTCACTTTTCAGTTGATGCCTGGGGTAGTTATATTTTTGTGCCTCTCATCATGACTTCAATAGTCTGGTTTTTCATCGTCGTGCAAGCATTTATTGCTAGGGGTCTACGCATTAGAAAACTTGCCGAACAAATTTATGAAAAGAATTTAGATAATTATAATCAAACAAAAGCCCTAACTAGCCAAAATCAAAACACTATCAATCAATAAAATACATTCAATTTCACTTGAACATTATCACTACTTGATAAGCGATATAGGCTATAAGTAATGCATTTAAAAGCATGAAAAGAACAAAAATGCGGAATCGTGATTTGTTTTTTCTCTCTAATTCATTTGTATCCATACAACTATTATCTTATAAATTTTTACAAAAAGATACGGCAAAAAGAAGCAAAAGCTTTGCTTTTTCAAAAA